>ONON01000069.1 GCA_900319455.1 uncultured Eubacteriales bacterium | reverse complement strand
TATATATTGTAGGTGACTTTGCCACAAGCGGAAGCGAAAAACAAATGCTGGCTATCAAAAAAACTCTGGATGACAATGTTAAGCCGGGAACTCAGGTTTGCCTTACCATGGCAAGTCACGAGTTCAACCGCGATAACGGCGGCGAGGAGGCGGCTTTGGAACGCTTCGAGAGAATTTTCAATATGCCTCCCGATGACCACAGAATTATCAACGGTTTTCATTTTATCAGTCTTACCACCACAAACGGCTGCCGGTTTGATGAGGCAAAAAAGGAATACGCGAAACAGCAGCTTGCGGCAGCAGCAAAAGATGAGGGCAAACCGATATTCTTTTTTCAGCACCCTCATATTACGGATACCGTATATGGCAGCATTGACTGGGGCGAAAAAGATTTGACGCCCATCCTCGTCAATTATCCGCAGATTATCGACTTTTCGGGGCACTCCCACGCTCCCGTAAATGACCCGCGCTCAATTCATCAGGAACATTTCACATCGCTCGGCACGGGTACTCTTTCATATTTCGAGCTTGATGAGTATGATAAAGTTTACGGCACCGTTCCGCCCGGTGATGAAAAAGCCGCGCAGATGCTTATTGTCGAAGCGGATGAAAAGGGCAGGGTGAGGGTTTACCCTTATGATGTTATCACAGACTCATTCTTTAAAAAACGCTGGGCTGTTGATGAGGCCTGGAAACCGGATTCATTTATTTACACCGACGAAAGGTGGAAAAGCACATATAAGCCCTTCTTCCCCGAAAACGCTGCGGTCAATGTTAGAGTAAGCGGTAACACGGCGGATATATCATTTACGCAGGCAATAGATGAAGAAGAAGGGTATGTTAACGATTATTTTGTTACTGTTTACAACTCCCGCGGTTTTGTCGTTGCGAGGCAGAGCGTATGGAGCGAATACTATTTTGCCGATATGCCCGACACTGTCAGTGTGAAATTCACCGGTCTTGACGCCGGAGCTTATACCGTTTGTGTTGAAACACGCAGTTTCTGGCACACATTCGGCAGAAACAAACTGACCCGGCAGTTTGAAATAAAATAAGAAAGAATACGGAAGATTAGTTTTGGTTACAGATTTAACAAACGGAAAACCTTTTAAACTTATACTTAGATTTTGCCTGCCGCTTATGGCCGGTCAGCTTTTTCAGCAGTTATACAATATGGTTGACAGCGTTATTGTCGGCAGATTTGTAGGCACTGCCGAGCTTTCGGCGGTCGGCTCCACAGGCTCACTGCTGTTTTTGATAATAGGCTTCGTTACAGGTATGTGCACGGGGCTTTCAATTCCCGTTTCTCAGGCGTTCGGAGAGCGGGATTACAAAAAAATGCGCCGCTATTTTATAAATTCGGTTTATCTTGCCGTGATTATCTCGGCATTTCTGACCGTTATAACACTTTTATTTATAAAACAGGTTCTTCGCGTAATGAATACGCCGGATTCAATCTACAGTCTTGCTTATTCCTACATTTCCGTTATTTTCGGCGGAATAACCGCAACAATGTTCTACAACCTGTTTTCCTGCGTAATGCGTGCCCTCGGCGACAGCAAAACCCCTCTTTACCTTCTCATTTTTTCATCCCTTGTCAACATTGTTCTCGACCTTCTGTTTGTTATAAAACTCAATATGTCGGTGTGCGGCGTCGCCATTGCCACCGTTATCGCGCAGGGCTTATCATCTGTTCTCGCGGTTTATGCAATATTCAAAAAGTTCGGCATTCTTCTGCCGAAAAAGGGCGAGTTTCTTCCGTCGCTTGATATGTGCGGCAGGCTTCTTTATATCGGTGTGCCCATGGCTCTTCAGATTTCCGTAACGGCGGTAGGCTCAATAATGCTTCAATCAGCCGTAAACAAACTCGGCGAGGATATTATCGCCGCCGTGACCGTAGGCGGCAAAACTCAGCTTATGCTTGTAATGCCTTCCGAAACAATCGGCATAACAATGGCAACTTACTGCGGTCAGAACCTCGGCGCAAGAAAAATTGACAGAATAAACGAGGGCGTAAAAAACAGCATTGTTATGGCAATGGCTTACAGCGTTTTTTCATTTACCGTAGGTCACTTTTTCGGTTCGGAGCTCGCGCTGCTCTTTGTTCCGTCAACACAAACGGCGGTTATCGCTTATGTGGGCAGATTTCTTAAAACCTGCTCTTGGTTTTATCCGTTTTTATCATTGCTTTTCATTTTCCGCAATGCCATACAGGGCCTCGGTTACTCTGTGCCCGCAATGTTAGCGGGCGCGTTTGAACTTGTCGCGAGGGCAGTTATGGGCTTTGCGGTTATTCCGAGGTACGGTTTCGCCGCCGTCTGTTTTGCCAACCAGTCGGCATGGCTGTCGGCGTTTGTGTTCCTTGTGCCTACATATCTGATAGTTCACTCCATTGTCAAAAAGAAGATAGAGCAGGGCAAGGTCAGAGTATAACCGGAGTGAATGTCAGCTTGGACTAATATATAAAGAATTGGGGCTGTCGCATTGAAACAGTCCCTTTTATTATAAAGTAAGGCAGTGATTAAAATGACTCAGACGGAAAGAAGAATATATTTAATTAATACATTGCTCGCCGAGAATGGCGGATATAAGTCCTGTAATCCTGAAATATTAAGTGTGACGGAACAAAAAAAGCTTCTTCGCTCTTTAATGAATATTCGTATGCCTGCACCGCTTGATGATGAGTTCGTTGTTATTCAAGATGAATATTTAAAACAGGAAATAAATGAAAAAGGTATAACGGATATTAACAGCCTTACTCCTGTTGAAAAAGATATTTATCTTTGGCAGGGTGATATTACAACACTGAAATGCGATGCGATTGTCAACGCGGCAAATTCACAAATGCTCGGTTGCTTTCAACCTTTGCATAACTGTATTGATAACTGCATACATACTTATTCGGGTTTAGCTCTTCGCAACGCGTGTTACCAATTAATGCAAAAACAGGGCTTTGAAGAACCAACCGGGCAGGCAAAGATTACCGGCGCCTTCAATCTTCCTTGCAAATATGTTATACATACTGTTGGGCCGATTGTGAATGAAGAGCTGACAGACAAACACAGAGAACTGCTCAAATCCTGCTATATTTCATGCCTGAAACTCTCCGAAGAAAACGGTTTAAAAAGTATTGCGTTTTGCTGTATTTCAACAGGTGTGTTCGGCTTTCCGAAAAAAGAAGCGGCCAATATTGCCGTTGATACGGTAAGAGCTTATAAACAGCACAGTGATATAAAGGTTGTATTCAATGTGTTTGAGGATAAGGACAGGTATATATATGAAAACATACTCAGATAAGATAAAAGACATTAAAAAAGCCGTAACCGAAGCGGAATGTATATTCATCGGCGCCGGGGCGGGCCTTTCCGCTGCTGCGGGGTTGACATATTCCGGTGAGAGGTTTGATAAATATTTTTCCGATTTTAAAAACAAATACGGTATTATCGATATGTATTCAGGAGGGTTTTATCCTTTTGAAACGCAAGAAGAGTTTTGGGCGTGGTGGAGCAGGCATATTTATGTAAATCGATATTTGCCTGTTCCTGATAACACCTATGAAAAACTGCTTGAACTGGTAAAGAACAGGGACTATTTTGTTC
>ONON01000112.1 GCA_900319455.1 uncultured Eubacteriales bacterium | reverse complement strand
GTGTCGGCGAGCCTTTCTTCAAAAATATTGCCTATTTCGTCAAATTCATCATCATCTTCAATAGGCTCAAGATAAATTTCGCCGTTTTCTTCATTAACCTTTAAAATGATGAGTTCACCGTCATCTTCAAGTATCTGTTTTTTGTCATCATAAAGCGGAAGAAGAGCAACATATTTACCGTCATCTGTTTCTATTCTGTCAAGTTCCTCAAATATATGTTCTTTGCCGTCTTCATCAACAACGCTGACTATATCGGGATTGTATTCTTCTTCCATTTTAAAAAATTCCTTTCGCTTTTTCAACTTTATTCTAACTTTTTTTGTGTTAATAGTCAATAAGTATTTACAATTTTTAATAATTGTTTTATTGACATCTGTGCGTATTGTTTTATAATTTATTCAATAATTAATCTTTATAATTCCCGGTGATCGATATGAATAATTACACTGTTTCCTCTCTTATCTCCAAAGGGGAGTTTAAGTGCGGCTGCGGCAAAACGCATAAAGCCCATTTAAAGGATGCCTGTATATGCGAAAACGCAGTTAAAAAGCTGCCCGAATACATTTTTAAGCTCGGCGCGAAAAAAGCTTTTGTTCTTGCCGATAAAAACACTTTGACAGCGGGTCGGGCGGCGTTATCCGTTCTTGAAAACAACTCGGTTGATTTTGTTAAATATGTTTACAGTGAAGAGCGGATTGAACCTGATGACAGAACCGTAGGCAGGGCTTTTCTAAATTTTGATTATTCGTGCGATATTGTTGTGGGTATAGGCTCCGGCGTAATAAATGATATTTGCAAAATAGTTTCACGGGCAATGAATTTGCCTTTTATCATTGTCGCGACGGCGCCTTCAATGGACGGTTACGCATCATCAACATCATCCGTTATACGCGACGGCCTTAAAGTGTCTGTTGACAGCAGGTGCCCCGATGTGGTTATAGGCGATCTTGACATTTTGTGCAAAGCTCCCGTTTTGATGTCTGCCGCCGGGCTCGGGGATATGCTGGCGAAATACATCAGTATCTGCGAATGGAGAATAGGCAGCGTTGTTACGGGGGAATACTATTGTGAGGAGGTTGCCTCAATAATCAGATTCGCCCTCTCAAAATGTGTTGAAAACGCGCATAAAATAACCTCGGGAGATAAGCAGGCGGTAAAAAGCGTTATGGAAGGTCTTGTTATTTCGGGTATTGCCGCGGATTACGCGGGAGTGAGCCGACCTGTTTCGGGCGTGGAACATTATTTTTCACATATATGGGATATGAGGGCGGTTGAGTTCGGCACGCCGATCAGCCTTCACGGCATACAGTGCGCCGCGGGCACTCTTCTTGCGCTGAAGGGATATGAGCTGCTTAAAAATATCACTCCTGACAAAGATTACGCTTTGTCGCAGTTTGAAAAATTCAACCGCAAAGAATGGACCCGGCAGATTGAAAAATATCTGGGAGCCGCGGGTGACAAAATGATTGAAAATACTGAAAAATGCGAATTGTACAATTCATCGTTCTTTAAATCGAGAATTGATAAAATATGTGAAAATAAAGATGAAATTTTAAAAATAATCAATGAAGAACTGCCGGATTACGATTATATTCTGAATATCCTCAAAGCCGTTAATGCGCCCGTGTCAACCGAGGAGTTCGGTATTGACCCGTCAACAAACGCGCTTACATTTAAAATGACAAAAGATATAAGAGATAAATATATTCTCTCATCGCTTGCGTTTGATATGGGGGTTCTTGATAAACTCGCCGAAAAAGCGTATAATTAATATATTAAGCGGTATTAAACACGGAGGTGAATTATGAGCGTTTTAAACATTAAAATGTACAGAGCCAAAGAGATTAACTTTGTAAACAAAGTGGAAAATGGCACTAAAATAGAGTTTGAAAACAAGTTTTCATATAATGTAAATTATTCAAAAAACAATATATGCAGGGGCGAGCTCAGTTACAGCGCGGTTGCAAAAGAATTCCCCGAAAAATTTTATGTCAGAATAATAATTGAGGGTCTGTTTGATTTTGACCCGACTGTCGCGAAAGAGAAAATTCACATTGAGTCTTTCAAACAGCTTTTCCCATACGCGAAAGCCCTTGTTACCACCGTTACCGCAAACGCCGGTATTCCGCCGCTTTTGGTTCCTGCTGTTGATATTGAAAAATCCAGCATTTACAGATTTGACGGAATGATTCCGCCGCAAAAAAATCCCGACAACGGGGGTGAATGATTTGGCTGTGCTTGATTACGCTTCAAAACTTATTAATTCGGTCAGCTCGAAAAAAGCTCTTTCCGCGTCTGAAAAACTCACGGAATGTATTCCCGAACAGAAAAACCACCTGATTAAAGGTGAAAAATTCGTTTGCGGCTTCGCGGGCATGAATATAATGCCGGATGATACAGCCTCCGAATCCTATTGGCTCGCGGGGTTTAAACCCGGCAACAGGATTACCGGCGTAATTGACCCGCTCACGGTAAACGCCATGTGGCTCGGCTGCGGCAGTGAAGGCATAATATTCATAAGCGCGGATTTAATCGGCCTTACCGGTTACGATGTTAATCAGATAAGGGGGCAGTTAAACGGATTTTGCTCCGAAACAGGATGTAAAGGCGTAGTTGTTTCTTGCACACACACTCACGCGGGAATAGATACCGTGGGTTATTGGGGCAGGCTGCCCGCGAGCGGAAAAAACAAAAAGTTTATGCTGCTTTTGCTCTCGGCTGTTAAAATTGTTTGCCGCCGCGCCTATAATTCAAGAAAAACAGGCAGGCTGTATTCCGGTTTTGCAAATGTTCCGGATGTTGCCCGTGACTCAAGAGAACCTTTGTTTTTTGATGACAGGCTCACAAGGCTCAGGTTTGTCCCCGATGACGGCGGCACGGAAACATGGTATCTTAACTACTGCGCGCATCCCAACACTTTGGGAGCAGACAATTCAAAAATCAGCGCGGATTACCCATGTTATATCAGAAAGAAGATAAACGAAACAAAAAAAACAAATATAATGTTCAGTATAGGCGCCGCCGCTTCAATCAGCATTAAAGGCGAATACTCCGATGAATTGCAAAAAACAAAAAAAGCCGGCTGTGTTTTGGGCGAAAAAGCGCTTGGAATTGACAACGACAAAGAACTGGCGCCTGAAATTCTGTTTTCGCAGAAGTTTTATAGCGCGCCTGTTGACAATACGGTTTTGTATTTGATGAAAATACTCAATGTTGTCAGCGCGAGAGTCGTTAAATCCGGTTCATCGCTCGGTGTGGGTTTGCTGTCGGAGCTTGACTATATAAAAATCGGTGATTTTTCCGTTCTGACCGTTCCGGGCGAAATCTTCCCCGAACTTGTTTATCCCGGTCATTACAGCACAAAAGAGGAATCCTCCGTCAATGACCCCGAATCGGTTAACCCGAAAACGCTCAGTGAAATCGCGGGTGATGAAAATATTGTTATTTTCGGCGTTACAAACGATATGACTGGCTATATTATTCCGCCGAATGATTTTGTTCTTAACATTCAGCAGCCTTATCTCAGCACCGCAAATGACAGGTTCGGCCGCAACCACTATAATGAGACAAATTCTTTAGGCCCGAACGCCGCATACGCGCTTGCGGAAGCTTTTTCTCAGCAGATTGATTGTATTAATAATTTTTTACCGAAAGGACAGTAAAAGATGGGAAATATATGGCATGACATAAGCCCCAAAAGAATAACCCCGGAGGATTTTATAGCCGTTATAGAAATTCCGCAGGGCAGCAAAAAGAAATATGAGCTTGACAAAGAAACGGGGCATATCATTCTTGACAGAATCCTTTACACCGCAACTCATTACCCCGCAAATTACGGCCTTATTCCGAGAACTCTCGGTGATGACGGCGACCCGCTTGATGTTATGGTGGTGTGCAGTGAATCTCTTGAGACAATGACTCTTGTGCGCTGTTACCCCATTGGAGTTATCACAATGATTGATCAGGGTAAAAATGATGAGAAAATAATAGCAATACCTTATAATGACCCTACTTATAACTCCTATAAAGATATTGCTGAACTGCCTCATCATATTTTTGATGAGATGCAGCATTTTTTCACTGTTTATAAAAACCTTGAAGGCAAAGAAACCGCTGTTGATGATGTTAAAAACAGAGAAACGGCTCTTAAAATAATTGAAAAAAGCATAGATCAGTATATAGAAAATTATTGCAGATAACATTTTTACGGCAACAATATCTTGTGTTTGAGATTTGCTGCCGTTTTGTTTATTATAGACAAAATTGCTTTTTAATTTTATATTTATTTTTAATTATAAATTTTATAATGTAAATTGACTAACCGTAATGAAATGTGTTAAAATTTATTCAATGATTTTTTGATGCTCAAGAGGTTTTTCAATGAAAAAAGTTGCAGTTATTATGGGCAGCGACAGTGACCTGCCCGTTGTTCAGAAAGCCGTTGATGTTCTTGATGAATACGGCGTTCCTTATGAGGTTCATATTTATTCGGCTCACCGCACGCCCGAACAGGCACGCTCATTTGCTTTAAACGCGCGTGAAAACGGCTTCGGGGCTATAATCGCGGCGGCCGGCAAAGCAGCTCATCTTGCTGGCGCGATAGCGGCAAACACAACATTGCCAGTCATAGGCATTCCGGTTAAGTCATCAACGCTTGACGGCCTTGACGCGCTGCTTTCAACAGTTCAGATGCCTTCGGGAATTCCCGTTGCTACAGTTGCCATTGACGGCGCGGCGAACGCGGCTCTGCTTGCCGTTCAGATTTTATCGGTGAGCGACCCGGAAGTTGCTTCAAAGCTCGATTATTCGAGAAATCAGGCTTCATTAAATGTTCTTGAAAAGGATAAAGCCGTTTCCGAGAAGTTTTCATAATTTATCAATATCGAGGTGGTTTCAATGAACGGATTTGTTTTAAAATCATATTTTCTTTGCAAAAGTGCGTTCATTTGCCCCTCTATGCGCAAAAATAAAAACATAGAAACACCGGCTGGTTATTCTGCGTAAAAACAGGCATAATCAGCCTTTTTACTTTTTATTTCGGAGGTAAAATTATATGGGCGGATTTTTCGGAGCCGTGTCAAAAAGAGATGTTATTCTCGATGTTTTTTTCGGCACGGATTACCATTCACATCTCGGCACTCTTCGCGGCGGTATAGCCGCGCTTACCGACAACGGCTTTGACAGGCACATTCATAACATTGAAAACACACCGTTTCGCACAAAATTCGAGAGCGATATTAACGGAATAAGCGGAAAAGCCTGTATCGGATGTATTTGCGACACTGACCCGCAGCCTATCCTGATTTATTCCCACCTCGGCACATACGCTATAAGCATTATAGGCGTAATCAACAATCTACAGGAACTCACAAAAGAGATAATAAACAATTCCGCGAGCCATTTCGGCGGAATGAGCGGGGGCAGAATAAACACTTCCGAGCTTACCGCCGCGCTGATTAACTCCAAAGAAAGCTTTGTTGAAGGCATAAAATACGCGCATGAGAAAATTGACGGTTCCGTTTCCATTCTTATTCTGACCGATAAACATGAAATTATTACCGCGCGTGACAAATACGGCAGACTGCCTGTGCTCATCGGTAAAGACGGCGACGGCTACTGCGTTTCGTTTGAATCCTTCGCGTATGAAAAATTAGGGTATAAAGATGAGTATGAACTCGGTTGCGGAGAGATTGTCAAGGTTACGGCGGATAAATACGAAACCCTTTATAAACCCCCAAAATGCAAAAAAAGAATATGCGCGTTTCTCTGGACTTATTACGGATACCCGAATTCCCACTATGAGGGTGTTAATGTTGAGGTTATGAGATACCGCAACGGCGAGATAATCGCCCGCACTGACAGAGAAAAGAACATAGCGCAGAATATAGACTATGTTTGCGGTGTACCGGATTCAGGCCTTCCCCACGCCATAGGCTACGCGAATGAAAGCCATATCCCGTTCGCAAGGCCGTTTGTCAAATACACGCCTACCTGGCCGAGAAGCTTTATGCCCACAAATCAGAATGTTCGCAATCAGGTTGCCAAAATGAAGCTTATTCCGGTTACGGAGCTGATAAACGGTAAAAAACTGCTTTTTGTTGATGACAGCATTGTCAGGGGCACACAGCTCAGAGAAACGGTGGAGTTTCTTTATGACAACGGCGCGAAAGAGGTTCATATGCGCTCCGCCTGCCCGCCGATTATGTTCGGCTGCAAATACCTCAATTTTTCCGCGTCAACATCGGAGCTTGAGCTGATTGCGAGAAGAACCATTCTTGAGCTTGAAGGGCAGGAGGGCGAAAAATATATTGATGAGTATATTGACCCCGAAACAGAGAGAGGCAAAAAACTGCGTGACACAATAGCCGAAAAACTCAAGCTGGATTCACTTGAGTATCAGACGCTTGACGGCTTAATAAAAGCGATAGGGCTTGATGAAAACGAAATCTGCACTTATTGCTGGAACGGAAGGGAGTAAAAAATGAACACAAACTCAAAATCAGACAGCTACGCGGCGGCGGGCGTTGACATAACTGCGGGTTACAAAGCTGTTGAGCTGATGAAAAAACACATTGCGCGCACAATTTCGGGCGGAGCTCTTTCGGACATCGGCGGGTTCGGCGGTTTGTTTGAGCTTGACCTTGAAAACATAAAAAAACCCGTTCTTGTCAGCGGCACAGACGGCGTTGGCACAAAGCTTAAGCTTGCTTTTCTGATGGATAAACATGACACCGTGGGCATTGACTGTGTTGCCATGTGTGTTAATGATATTATCTGCTGCGGTGCGAAACCGCTTTTCTTCCTTGATTACATAGCCTGCGGCAAAAACTACCCCGAAAAAATCGCTTCAATCGTCTCGGGCGTGTGTGAAGGCTGCGTTGAGTCGGGCTGCTCGCTTATAGGCGGCGAAACAGCTGAAATGCCGGGCTTTTATCCGGTTGACGAATATGACCTTGCCGGCTTTTCAGTAGGTATTGTTGATAAAGAAAAAGTTATTGACAACAAAACAATGCTTCCCGGCGATGTTATAATCGCTCTGCCGTCAAGCGGCGTTCACTCAAACGGTTTTTCACTTGTCAGAAAAGTTTTTGATGTTGAAAACAGCGATATAAAATCTCCCGTTGAGGCTCTCGGCGGCAAATCAATAGGCGAAGCGTTGCTCGCGCCCACAAAGATTTATGTTAAACCCGTTCTCAGCCTTATTGAGAAGGTTAAAGTCAAAGGCATTTCACATATTACGGGCGGCGGCTTCTATGAAAATATTCCCAGAAGCATTCCCGACGGGCTCGGCGCTGTTATTGACAAAAAGTCAGTCAGAATTCTTCCCGTGTTTGAACTTATTGCCAAAACGGGAAATATTGATGAACACGATATGTTCAACACATTCAATATGGGCGTCGGTATGAGCATTGTTGTCGCGAAAGAAGATGCACAAAAAGCGATTGAAATTCTTAAAGAAAACGGAGAAGACGCTTACATCATCGGTGAAATTGTTTCATCGGATGAAAAAATCAGGATTGTCTGATTGAATATTGATGAATATGAAACGGAGCTGACGGTATGAAAAAAGCGAAAATCGCCGTTTTAGTGTCGGGCGGAGGCACAAACCTTCAGGCGATAACAGACGCTCAGAAAAACGGCATTATAAAAAGCGGCAAAGTAACATTGGTTATTTCAAACAACAGATCCGCCTACGCTCTTGAAAGAGCGAAAAACGCAAAAATCAAAACTTTTTGCGTTACCAAAAAAGAGGCGGGGTCGCAAACGGAGTTTGAAAGGATTATTACCGAAAAGCTTATTGAAAATGAGATCGACCTCATTGTGCTTGCCGGTTTTATGAGCATTTTGAGCAAAGATTTTACAGACAGATTTGAGAAAAGAATTATCAATGTTCACCCGTCGCTTATTCCGTCTTTTTGCGGCGAGGGCTTTTACGGCTTAAAAGTTCACGAGGCCGCTCTTGCCAAAGGAGTTAAAGTAACGGGAGCAACGGTTCATTTTGTTAATGAAATCCCCGACGGCGGTGAGATAATACTTCAGAAGGCTGTCAGAGTGCATGAAAACGACACACCCGAAAAACTTCAGCGCAGGGTTATGCAGCAGGCTGAGTGGAAAATTCTGCCGGCCGCCGTTGAAATCTGCTGTGTTAATATTTTAAAACAAAAGGAGAAAAAACAATGAATGTTTATGAAACCGCAAAAATATCCGATATACTCAGTTCCAACACATACCCCGGCAGAGGCATAATCGCCGGCAAAACCTCCGACGGCAAAAAAGCCGTGTTCGCATACTTTATTATGGGCAGAAGTGAGAACAGCCGCAACAGAATTTTCACTGAAAAAGACGGAGCTGTATTCACGGAGCCTTTTGACGCCTCAAAGGTAGAAGACCCCAGCCTTATCATTTACGCCGCCGTTCGCAAAACCGGCAGCAGCATAATTGTGACAAACGGTGACCAGACCGACACGGTTTATGATTTTCTTAAAGAAGGCAAATCGTTTGAACAGGCTCTTGAAACAAGATGTTTTGAACCCGACTCTCCCAACTGGACTCCGAGAATCAGCGCGCTGCTTACTATTGAAAACGGCGGTTACTCATACAAAATGAGCATACTCAAAAGCGCCGACCCGGAAGGCTCCGCCTGCAACAGGTTTACATATAATTATTCACCCATAAACGGGTTGGGTCATTTTATTCACACCTATTATTGCGACGGCAACCCGATACCCACTTTTTCAAAAGAGCCCGAAAGAGTTTGTGTTGCAGATGACATTGACGAATACACAAACGAAATATGGAATTCCCTCAATGAAGCAAACAAAATTTCGCTTTATGTAAGTTATATTGACATTGAAACCGGCACTGCCGAAAACAGAATGATAAACAAGAATAAATAAAGGAGACAGGGCAATGAAAGAATTTGAACTGAAATACGGCTGTAATCCAAATCAGAAGCCTTCAAAGATTTATATGAAAAACGGCGGCGACCTTCCCATTGAGATTTTAAGCGGAAGGCCGGGATATATCAATTTTCTCGACGCATTCAATTCATGGCAGCTTGTTAAGGAACTCAAAGAAGCTCTCGGACTTCCCGCCGTAACTTCTTTCAAGCATGTAAGCCCCACATCAGCCGCTGTAGGGGTAAAACTTTCAGACACACTCAAAAAAGCCTGTTTCGTGGATGACATTGAAGGGCTTGACGATTCTCCTCTTGCCTGCGCTTACGCCAGAGCGAGAGGTACCGACAGAATGTGCTCGTTCGGCGACTGGGTTGCCCTTTCGGATATTTGCGATGTTACAACGGCTCTGCTTATCAAGCGTGAGGTATCCGACGGAATTATAGCCCCGGGTTATGAGCCCGAAGCGCTTGAGATTCTTAAAACAAAGCGCAACGGCAATTATAATATTGTTAAAATCGACCCCGATTATGTTCCCGAGGAGCAGGAAACAAAGCAGGTTTTCGGCATTACATTCGAGCAGGGGAGAAACAATTTCAAAATCAACAGGGAATTGCTTTCAAATGTAGTTACCGCGAACAAAGAACTCCCCGAAAGCGCTGTCAGAGACCTGATTATTTCGCTTATCACTCTTAAATATACGCAGTCCAATTCCGTCTGCTACGCGGTTGACGGTCAGGCAATAGGTGTGGGCGCGGGCCAGCAGTCAAGAATTCACTGCACAAGGCTTGCCGGCACCAAGGCCGACACCTGGTTTTTACGCCAGCACGAAAAGGTTCTCAACCTTCCGTTCCGTGATGACATCAAACGCCCCGACAGAGACAATGTTATTGACGGTTACATCAATAAAAATGAAGAGGATGTTTGCGCTGACGGTATCTGGCAAAAATATTTCAAGGTTCAGCCCTCTCCTCTCACCGATGAAGAGGCAAAGGCGTTCCTTGCCACCCGTGACGGAGTAGCTCTCGGCAGCGACGCGTTCTTCCCGTTCAGCGATAATATAGAACGCGCGCACAAGAGCGGTGTCAAATACATAGCCGAGCCCGGCGGCTCAATAAGAGATGACGCAGTTATTGAGTGCTGTGACAAATACGGCATTGCGATGGCGTTTACCGGTATGAGACTTTTCCACCATTGATTTTCGGGAGTATTGATATGAATATTATTGTTGTAGGCGGCGGAGGCAGAGAACACGCCATTATAAAATCACTTAAAAAGAATAAAACAATCAACAAAATTTACGCTTTGCCCGGCAACGGCGGAATGGCGGATGACGCCGAATGTGTTGACATAGGCGCGAAAGATATTGACGCAATAGTTGATTTCGCCGTTAAAAACAATATAGATTTTGCGGTTGTGGCACCGGATGATCCTCTTGTTCTCGGCGCGGTTGACGCACTCACTGCAAAGGGGATACCCTGCTTCGGCCCCGATAAAAGAGCGGCAATTATTGAAGGCAGCAAGGTTTTTTCAAAAAATCTTATGAAGAAATACTCCATTCCCACAGCGGAATATGAGGTTTTTTCGGATATAGAAAAAGCTCTTGATTATGTTAAAACCGCTCCGGTTCCCGTTGTTATAAAAGCTGACGGTCTCGCGCTGGGCAAAGGGGTTCTTATCTGCAACACAAGGGATGAAGCGGAAAAAGCGGTTAAAACCATTATGGAAGATAAAATCTTCGGCGAAAGCGGCAACAGTGTTGTTATTGAGGAATTTCTGACAGGACCGGAGGTCTCGGTTCTCTCATTTACCGACGGAAAAACCGTTGTGCCGATGATTTCATCAATGGATCATAAAAGGGCTCGCGACAATGACGAAGGCTTAAACACCGGCGGTATGGGCACGGTAGCGCCCAATCCGCACTACACACCGGAAATTGCCCGCAGGTGTATGGATGAAATTTTCATTCCCACAGTAAAGGCGATGAACAGCGAGGGCAGAACATTCAAAGGCTGCCTGTATTTCGGGCTTATGCTAACACCCAAGGGCCCGAAAGTCATTGAATACAACTGCCGTTTCGGTGACCCGGAAACTCAGGTTGTTCTGCCGCTTCTTAAAACCGATTTGTTTGAGATTATGAAGGCTGTTTCCGAAGAAAGGCTTTCCGATATTTCCGTTGAGTTCAGCGATAAATCCGCCTGCTGTGTTATTATGGCGTCTGACGGATACCCCGAAAAATATGAAAAAGGCTTTGAAATCAAAGTAAACGGCGAGCTTGACGGCGATATGTTCATTGCGGGCGCTAAAATGAGCGACGGCAAACTGCTTACAAACGGAGGCAGGGTTCTCGGCGTTACCGCTGTTGCCGATGACCTGAAATCGGCGGTTGACAAAGCGTACCGTGAAATTGAAAAGGTCAGTTTTGAAAATGCTTATTACCGTAAAGATATTGGCAAAAGGGCGCTTGAAGCCGTAAAGGAGGCATAGTATGGTTTACAGAGTTTATGTTGAAAAAAAGCCGGGCCTTGATAATGAGGCAAGGGCTCTGAAAAACGATATCAACGCTTTTCTTCAGATTGACTCGCTTGAAAAAGTGCGTGTAATCAATCGCTATGATGTTGAAAACATAACAAAAGAGCTTTTTGATTACTCTATAAAAACGGTTTTTTCGGAACCTCAGCTTGACAACGCGACTTCAACCATTGATTATGATAAAGACGCTTCTGTTTTCGCGGTTGAGTATCTGCCCGGTCAGTTTGACCAGAGAGCGGATTCCGCCTCGCAGTGCATTCAGATTATTTCACAGGGTGAAAGGCCTCTTGTAAAGACCGCGAAGGTTTATATTCTTTACGGAAATCTCGAGGCAGAACAGCTCGCCTCAATAAAAAAATATGTTATAAATCCCGTTGAGAGCAGAGAAGCTTCTCTTGCCGAGTTTGAAACGCTTAAAACAGATTATGATATTCCCGTAAGCGTTGACACACTTGACGGTTTTTGCGGCCTTGACGAAAACGGACTTAAGAATTTTATTGCTAAATACGGGCTCGCTATGGATCTCGGCGACATAACCTTCTGCCGTGATTATTTCAGAAAAGAACAGCGAGACCCTACGATTACGGAAATCCGTATGATTGACACATATTGGTCCGACCATTGCCGCCACACAACTTTTTTAACCATTATTGACAATGTTGAGTTTGAAGATGAAACTCTTCAGCAGGCTTACAACGAATATCTTGAAGCCAGAAAAGAAATCGGCAGAACAAAGCCGATTAACTTAATGGATATAGGCACAATTGCCGCAAAGGTACTCAAAAAACGCGGTATGCTTGACAAGCTTGATGAATCGGATGAAATCAACGCTTGCACCGTTAAAATCAAGGTTGATATTGACGGAAAAACAGAAGA
This sequence comes from uncultured Eubacteriales bacterium, assembly GCA_900319455.1. GTDB lineage: Bacteria > Bacillota > Clostridia > Oscillospirales > Acutalibacteraceae > CAG-177. Next base: position 594 of record ONON01000112.1, on the reverse strand, counting down.
CTGGCTTCTTCTTTTCAAAAATGAAACTCATAATCATCCTACTGAAATTGAGCCTTTCGGCGGCGCGGCAACGTGTATCGGCGGTGCAATACGCGACCCGCTCTCCGGGCGCTCCTATGTTTATGCCGCAATGAGAGTTACAGGCGCGGCAGACCCGCTTAAACCTGTTAACGAGACTATACCCGGCAAACTTCCGCAACGAAAACTGGTTACAACAGCAGCGGCAGGCTACAGCTCATACGGCAACCAGATAGGCCTCGCGACGGGTCAGGTTGATGAACTGTATCACGACGGCTATGTCGCGAAACGAATGGAAATCGGCGCGGTTATTGCCGCCGCTCCCGAAGAGAATGTCAGACGTGAATGCCCCGTTGACGGTGATGTTGTAATTCTTCTCGGCGGCAGAACGGGCAGAGACGGCTGCGGAGGCGCTACCGGGTCATCCAAGTCGCACACACTTGAATCACTTGAAACCTGCGGCGCGGAGGTTCAGAAGGGCAACGCTCCCGAAGAAAGAAAACTGCAGAGACTTTTCAGAAACAAAGAGGCGTCTTTGCTCATTAAACGCTGCAACGATTTCGGCGCGGGCGGCGT
>ONON01000031.1 GCA_900319455.1 uncultured Eubacteriales bacterium | reverse complement strand
GGAGATAGGCTTCTTCCCGTTCTATAAACTCAACAATAAATCGGAAAACTGCCCCGGAGGCTTCTCGCAGGAAGATGAGGCGGCCCGCCTTCTCAGAGAAGGTTATGAAAAATACCGCAGATACGCAAACCCCTCCGATATTCTCGATTTCGGCGGCAGAAATGCTGATGACCCCGCAACGGGAGTCCGCCTGCCCGAAAAAGTCGTTCTTTACGGCAGCTTTCAGCCTTATGTGGGCGCGACGGCAAACGACTCCAACAGTGAAATAACCCGTATGTATTACATCGGCGGCGGTAAGTATTCTTTAAGCTTTGTTATGCCGTTTGCGGGTGAATACGATTTCGGCATTTCCACCTGGGGCACTCTCTCCGCCTGCGTGTGCAAAAATCACGGTTTCCCTTATTCGGGCGACGGACATAAAAGCAGATTCACAGTTCCCGATGACAACACAATAGTAAAAATAACATTTGAATATATGACAAACGCCATAGAAATCGAAATGTGCAAATAATATATCAACAAAAATCCGGGCAGTCTTTGGACTGCCCGGTAATCTCTTTTGTTATTCTTTTTTTATTTTTTGAACCATCCGGCAATATGGCTTATGAGCCACACGAAAAACGCGGCAACCGCGGCTGCTCCGGAACACACGGCGGCAACGACGGGATTGTTTTTGATTTTTTCAATAATTGACGAACCGCCTGTGTCGCTGACCGTGATAACACAGTCGGAATAAACTCCCGAAGCGGCAACACAGCGGATTGTCGCCTCTCCGCTTTTCAGCGCTTTTATTTCTCCGCTTTCGATGTCAATCGCTGCAATATCCTCATTGAGAGAAACAAAGAATAACCTGTTGTCAAAAGCGTCCGCCGGAGAGAACGACGTCTGAAGCGTTATGCTTTCATCGGGTTTCATTTTAAGCTCATATTCGTGACTGAGATACTGTAACGGATCATTTGAAGCAGACCAGCCGAGATTTGTCACGGTGCCTTTTGCGCTTGAGTTTTTACTTTCGGCAATCCCTTTGCCGGTTAATTCAACGCTTTGTATTTCTTTTATGTTTTTCCACCATTCGTCGGTGTATTCCCTGACGGTATAGCCGGCTTCTTCAAATTTTTCAAAGCCTTTTGATTCAGGCTTTTTATAAATTATCACATTGGGGTTGGTTATATTATAACCGTATATATCGTGGGAATTTTCGTCGTTAACTGCACCTGTGAAAATAAAAATATCAAATGTTGCTGAATCAATATTTGTTGCATCATTGGAAAAATAGATGTTTGTGCCATAACTTCCGTTTAAAGAAGGCAAATCTGACTCACCGTATGATTCCCGATCATAAAACGGTTTGGATTTGGCATCGGGATTGCCTTGAATAACAATGTTTTTAACATTATTATAACTGACCGCGTATGTTCCGATTTCGATTGTTGTTTCGGGAATTGTTATTAAATTCAGTTTTTTCTCTATTCCGTAAAGGTCATATTTTAAAGGACTGTTCAAACCATAGTAATACTGCAAATTAAAATCTTTTGCAAAAGACGGAACAACATCTAATTTCTGCAAATTGTTGCTGAAATTCAAATTGCATAAAGGTACACGGGTTTCTTTTTTTGTGCAAAGATTGGGAAATTCACAGTTAACCTGTTTTACGGTTACGGGATAATTGATTTTTACAAGGCAACTTGTATCTAATTCACATCCGGCTATGCTCATTACTTTTTTGCCGTCAATTTCATCGGGAATATTGAGAACAGTTATGTCTGTTTCATTTGACCCGACAAAAAAGGCCTCTCCCGATGTTTCATCAATAATGTATTTATATTTTCCATCTGATGAAATAATGGGTTCCGTAGTTTCGGCAGAACAGAATGAACTGAACAAACTGAACAAACTTGAAAGGCAAAGTACTATTGCGGTAACAGTTAAAAAATGTTTCATGTTATTCCCTTTCTTAAGTCAAATAAAAACTGTTTGCTGTTTTCCCTGTTCCACCTGGGAAAACAGAAGTATAATACTTCGGCTTATGATTAGTTTCATAAGTATTCGGGTCAATAAAATATTTTCCATTACTTATTATTGTGGTATAATTAAATAAAGAATCTGTTCGCTCACTCCAATAAGAATATTTTAACACGGAATTAGTAGTTGTATCAAGAATTTTGTTTGTATCTTTAAGATAATTATAAAGTTGATCGAGCTTGAGATAAAACTGATTAAGATTGGGAGTATAAATTGGCAAAAGGTTTGCAGGCTGAAATGGACTGTTAGAAAGCAAGTCGGTAAACACATTACCTATAGCCTCACCAGAAACAAGATAACGTCTCCTATAAAACTCGTTTCCGGGTGCTTGATCTTCATAATATCGCTGTGCGTTGGCATAATTGTTATCATTTTTCAGAAAATATTTAATGTCCTTAAACTGCAAAACGCCTAAACCCGCCAGTCGCTTTAAAGCACCGAAACAACCTCGGCTTATATGACACATTAAATTATTTGCTGCATATTGTGGAATGTTTTGTGCCATTTGCAACAACTCAACATCGTTTACAATTTGACTTCCGCGTAAGGTTTTGGAATGTGTGTAAGTAACAGTGATAGGAATATTAAAAATGTAATAAAAAAACATTTTAAATAATTCTGTAATTCTTAAGGCAATTTTTTCTGTCCCGATTGATTCAATTACATTACTTATTGCATTAATAAGATCTTCGGAAGAAACCGGTTTTTCAGTAGTCTCTTCTTCAATATGATAATTGTCATAAAAAATATGGAAACCGCAATCGGGTTCAAAGTCATTAACGACAAAGTATAATCCTTCATTTCCATTGATTCCATTCCCGTATTCTGTCCTGTTTTCATAATCAATGCTTGAAACAGGAACAATACTGCGATGAGCATAAACATCTCCTAAAAGATGAAATAACATTCCCATAACGATAACGGATCTTTTTTCATTGGTGGTTGCTTCAAAATGATGAATCATTTTAGGAATATCAATATTAACAATATTATTAATATTTTTTTCACCAGTGGTTTTTTCCGACAAACCTAATAGTGGCGTAAATGAATTTGCATTATAATTAATTCCATATTTGTAATATCTGGCAATTGTATATAACAAACGTGCTGTTGCTATATAATTTCCGACGCCATGATAAGAAGCACTTCCCTTATATTTGTAATTACTTGGGTTTACTATTCCGGTATTAGAACTAATATCTTTAAGATATTTCGGATAATCACATTGAAAACTTACTTTTTTAATTAATTGTAAATCCGTTATACTCGTATATTGAGCAAGTCCTTCATGTCCATCTTTGCTCCATTGCCCATCAACATAGCAGTCCTCATTGAAGAAGTTGTCAACAGGAGAGGCGTTTACAGCGGTATAATCATTGTTTTCATTGTAATTTGCAGAAAATGAATCATAGTTGTCAAGCGCAAATTTGAGGTCGGGTATTCCGTAGCCAAAATCAAATTTGCTGCCGAGATTTTTGCAGCTGTATATCAGCAAGTCTCTGATAAAACCTGACGACTTAGTTGTGTCTCTGCTCAAAAGCACTGCGGCACAACCGGTGATATGTGCAGCGGCAATGCTCGTTCCCGATACCGCACAGTAACCGCCAATAAGTGATGTTGAATATACGCACTCGCCGGGTGCAACAAAGTCAAGATTTTCTCCGCTTGCGGAGTTTTCAACCTTTTGCATACTGCTGTCAACCGAACTTACAGACAAAACGCCGGGAAAATCGGCGGGATATTGCATATCTTCACCATTGCCTGCGGAAGAAATCATAATAATACCATGCTGATAAACTTCGTTGATTTTTGACCATAAAGCAGGTGAATAATCATCTGTTCCGAAACTCATATTAATAATGTCAATATCATTGCTTAAGCACCAGTCAAGCGCATCAATAATACGGCTGACAGGCGCTTCGTTTTCGCTGTCAAGAACACGAAGATTATAAATACTTGCTTCAGGTGCAATTCCGACAATGCCGGAATTGTTTTCGGGAGCCGCAATAACACCGGCAACCGCAGAACCATGACCGGATAAATCATCGCCGCGGCAGTATTCGGGATCTTCAAAATCAACGCTGCCGCAAATGTTTATCTCGCTGTAAATATCCAACCCGGAATCAAGATACGCTATATTAACGCCTTCGCCTTTATAATCCAAAGAGTGTGCGTAAACAGCTCCCATTGCTTCAGAACTCCAGGGAACAATCTCTTCGGCAGCTTCAGTAACAGAATCCGAATTGGCTTTTACAATAATATCGGTTCCTACATTATTATAGATATAACCGAAAACATTATTGACAGAACTGAACATCACTGCTATAATAATAACAATAACAAATGAAAATTTTGTGAACAAAAATGCATTATTTCTGAAACGCATCGTAATTTCTCCTTTCAAAGAATTAAGAACATTGTCTCTATTGGCTTACAGAATGCGGTAAAAATGGTTTTAACTTTGCGTATCACCTCCGTAAAACATTAAAAGAAGTTACGGTTTGTAACTTCACAAGTCACATCCTCGGTTGAATAATATCACCGGGTCTGTGTCTTGTCAAGTTACAGGCGCTGAATTTTATATTATATTTGAATTTTTGTATGTTTGCACGGATAACCGGCGGTTTTTTTGTAAAAATCGCCGGTTGCTTGTTAAGTTACAATTGTGGTATAATATTCGTCAATCTATTCAAAAAAAAGAAGGGCAATTGTAATGACAATCGGTGAGAGGATCCGCTTGCTTCGTGAATACAGAGGGCTTACACTACAGGAACTGGCTGACAAATTAGGCGTTCAAAGACAGACAATATATAAGTATGAAAACAATATAGTTACTAATATCCCTGTTGAGCGCATCGTGCAATTATCGGAAGCTCTCGGCGTTACACCTGCGAAACTTATCGGCAGACCGGATAGGAGCAAAAGCTATTACAAGAAAAATTATATCGGCAGTGGCATCAAATACGGTCAACGCTATGGCAGACCTTCTGTTAAATCACAAAAAGAAGAATTGCTTTCAAGAATTGGCTCCCTTTCTGAAGATAAAGTTGTAGAATATATTGAAGTGTTGGATTTGGTTACTAAATGATTACTGAAGTAAAAAAAGCAGCGAACTCCATTTTAATGGAGTTCGCTGCTTTTTTTTTATTCTATTACAGCAACGAAAACTTAACAATAAGCGCGGAGAATACTATCGAAACCATTGAAAGCAGTTTGATAAGAATGTTGATTGAGGGGCCGGATGTGTCTTTGAACGGG
>ONON01000007.1 GCA_900319455.1 uncultured Eubacteriales bacterium | reverse complement strand
TTCATTGTAACATCTTTGGTGGCACGCCACGAAGGAACATCAACGGTAAATATTCCGTTTTCAAAAGCAACGCCGAAGCCGAGAGCCGTAAGGGTGTTGATAATTCTTTCGTTGCTTATGTCAATGCCTGTATAGCGGTCAACATAGGCTTTGTCAAATGTGATTGTAATATGCTCATAATGAGAAACATACTCATCGGTAACAAGGGACGCGACCTGCGCACCGGGATCGGAATCCTTAACAAGCTTTACAAAGCGTTTTACGGCGAGCATAACAAGTTCGGGGTCAAGCATTTTTTCATATCTCGCCGAGGCATCGGTTCTGTGATTGAGCCTTGAAGCGGATTTACGCACGCTGACTCCGCTGAAATTCGCGCTTTCGAGAATAACGGAATCCGTTGTGCCGACTATTTCGGAATCAAGGCCGCCCATTATTCCGGCTATGGCAACGGGCGTTGAGCCGTTCCAGATCATAAGCGTATCGGTGTCAATGTTTCTCTCGACCCCGTCAAGTGTTGTGAATTTGAGAGGTTCATCGGGAGTTGTGACGACAATATTGTCTATTTTATTCGCGTCAAACGCGTGGGTGGGCTGACCGATTTCAAGCATAATGTAGTTTGTTACATCGGCGAGCAGATTAATCGGACGCATACCGCAATAATAAAGCCTTATCTGCATTGCCACGGGGCTGACATTAACAGTGATATTGCTCATTTTTATGCATGCGTATCTGTAAACAAGATCCTCCCTGCCGACTTTAACATCAATTTTTTCACTGCCGTCATAATCGGTGCAGGCAAGGTCAAGAGGCTTTAATTCACGGCCTGTAAGAGCGGCAAACTCGCGGGCGATGCCGTAGTGCCCCCATAAATCGGGACGGTTTGTCAGCGACTTGTTATCAACCTCAAAAACAATATCCTCAACGGGGTAAACATCTTTTATGTTTTTGCCGACGGGCGCGTCTTCGGGGAGCTCCATAAGACCGGATTTGTCATCACTTAAACCGAGTTCATAAGCGGAACAGCACATTCCTTCGGACTCATAGCCGTAAACCTTCGCTTTTGTTATTTCTCCTCCCGGCACTCTGCCGCCGGCGAGGGCGAGCGGGATTTTCATACCTTCCCTGACATTGGGAGCGGCGCATACTATATTGCAGACTTTATCGCCCGCGTCAACCGTAAGCAGGTGAATGGGCTTTTTGAATTTTTCATTTTCGGGATGGTCTTTGACTGTTAAAATCTGACCGATAACAACATTTTCTATATCTCTTCCCTTGTAAAAAACATCTTCAACCTCAGCGGTCGCAAGGGTAAAACTGCCTATAAGCTTTTCAATATCAAGACCTGAAAGGTCAACATATTCTTTAATCCAGTTAATAGAAACAAACATTGATTACGCCTCCTTATCTTCGGGAACTGTGAACGATTTGTCGGTAAACTGTGAGAGTGATTTGAGGTTGCAGCCGTTGAAAACGCGGATATCCTTCACGCCGTATTTCATCATCGCAAGCCTTGTCATACCGAGACCGAACGCGAAGCCCGTGTATTTTTCGGGATCAATGCCGCCTTCGGAAAGAACATTCGGGTGAATCATTCCGCAGGGGCAGAGTTCAAGCCAGCCGCTGTTTTTGCAGGATGGGCAACCGTCACCGCCGCAGATAAGGCACTGAATGTCAAGCTCAAAGCCCGGCTCAACAAAAGGGAAAAAACCCGGGCGGAGTCTTACTGTTATATCCTGCTGAAAAACCTCGGAGAGCATTGTTTTCATAAAATAAATAAGGTTTGAAATCGATATATCTTTATCGACCATCATACCTTCCATCTGGAAGAAGGTGTTTTCGTGGCAGGCATCGATTTTCTCATTGCGGAAGCATCTGCCCGGAAAAATCGCTCTGAGAGGCATACCCGCTTCAAGATCCTTTTTATATTTTTTAAGAATCATATTCTGAGCGGCGGAAGTTTGCGTTTTAAGAAGCTGACCGGTGCTTAAATAGTAGGTATCCTGCATATCTCTCGCGGGATGATGCTTCGGAATATTGAGCGCTTCAAAGCAATTATAGTCATCGGTTATTTCATAATAATCCTCAACAGCGAAGCCCATTGTGCGGAAAATCTCCTCGACCTCGCGCTGAACAAGGGTAATAGGGTGATATGACCCTGCGTTTATGCCTATGGGCATTGACTCGTCATAAGCCTCAGCCATCTGAACCTGAAGGAGTTCCTCCGCCTTAATAAGCTCGGCTGTTCTTTTCTGAATCTCAGACTCAATCGCCTGTTTTATTTCGTTTATGCGCTGACCCGCCTCTTTCTTTTTCTCGTTGGGAACATTGCGAAGCTCGCTCATCAGTTCGGCAATCTGCCCCTTTTTACCGAGAAAGTCAATTCTCATCTGTTCAAGATCGGCAGGCCGTTTTGCCTGCTCAATTCTTTCTTTGAAAGATTTTTTTACATTTTCGCTTTTTTCAAACATAAAATTATTCCTCCGGAAACAATATACAAAAAAATAAAGCCCTCATCCCTGCAGGGACGAAGACAGCTCTCCGCGGTACCACCCGTATTCCCGCACATAAGCGGGCTCTCAATTCCGTTAACGGCGGCAACCGTTCCGGCCTACTGCAATTTCAGCCGGACCGCTCCCGGGCGAACTTCATCCGCAACAAGTGTAAATGCGCTTTCAGCCTGCGGCACACTCTCTCTGAACACGGTTTACAGACTACTCTCCCGTTCACTGCGTTTAACAATATTGTTGAGAATATAACACAAAAGTTTTATATTTGCAAGTAATAATAAAAAAATTCTTTAAATTGCTTTACATTTATGTTAGAATACAATGAAATAATTATATGAAACAGGATAACAGCTATGGTATTCAAAATCGGAATTGACAGCGTTGAAATTGAAAGAATCAGAAAATCAATTGAAAAAGACACTTTTATCAAGAGAGTTTACGGCGAAAGAGAACTTGAGGAACTTCGGGAGAAAAATATGCCCGCGCAAAGCGCCGCCGCCTGCTTTTGCGCAAAAGAGGCTTTTTCAAAGGCAATCGGAACAGGCGTTACGGGCTTTAATCTCAACGAGGTTGAAACATTGCACTGTGAAAGCGGAAAGCCGTACCTTGTATTTCGCGGCAGCGCGGAGAAGATTGTTGAACAGAGCGGTTTCTCTTTTGATATAAGCATAACACACACCGACACGACCGCTACGGCTGTTGTAATCGCATTTAAGGAGTGACATAAAAGCATGAATGTTCTGACATCGGCTCAGATGAGAATTGCCGAGGCGCTTTGCGTTGAGAGAGAAGGCATTACCTACCTTGAACTTATGGAGAGAGCCGGCAGGGAAAGCGCTTCGATTATAATGAACCACACTTTACCGTGCAATGTGCTTGTGCTTTGCGGCAAAGGAAAAAACGGCGGCGACGGTTTTGTTATTGCGAGGTATCTTTCACAGGCCGGTTACAAGGTTAAAATCCTGCTTGTAAACGGCCGCCCCAAAGCGGAAGACGCAATAAAAATGCAGTCTCAGATTGACAGGTTCAACATTGAAACCGATTTTTATATTGACAGTGTTGAAGATATAAAAAGCAGCCTTGATTTTGCGGACATTTTTGTTGAATGTATATTCGGAACGGGCTTTGCGGGCGCCCCCGACGCGAGAACGGCAAAGCTTATCTACGCAATAAACACAAGCGGAAAAGATATATATTCCATAGATGTTCCCGCCTGCGTTGACTGTGACGGAGCAACCGTAACGGGAACAGCCGTTAAAGCCGCTGTGACCATAGCAATTTCATCGCTGAAAATCGCGCATATTATGAAAAGCACCGCGTGCTTTTGCGGAAAAATCGAAATCGCCGACATCGGCATAACCGCCGATGAGCACATAGGCGCGGGTTCCGACATTATTTCATTTATCAGTGAAAATGAGGTTAAATCAATTCTTCCGCAAAGGCCTTGCCTTGCGCATAAAGGCACATTCGGCCACGCGCTTAATATTTGCGGCAGCATGCGTATGCAGGGCGCGGCGGTTCTTGCGGCGAAAGGAGCCTGCAGAATGGGCGCGGGGCTTGTTACAGCGGCTTTTCCGGACGCAGCGTACAACGCTGTTTCGCCGAAACTCACCGAGCCGCTTCTGCTTCCTCTGCCCTGCGATGAACAGGGGTTTTTAACAGCGGACGCGTTTGAGGAAATTGACGAAAAAATGCAGAAATCAACCGCGGTTCTTGCGGGCTGCGGCCTTGGCGTAACGCAGGGCACAAAACAGATTATTCAGCTGCTTTTGCTTAATTCACAGGCTCCGCTTGTTCTTGACGCGGACGCTCTGAATATTATTGCGGAAAACATAAGCCTGCTCAAAAAATCAAACAGTAATATAGTAATCACTCCGCATCCCGGAGAAATGAGCCGCCTGTGCGGCAAGAGTGTTGACGAAATCTCCGCCAATCCCGTACGCACGGCCTTACTGTTCGCGAAGGAGCACAATATAACAGTTGTTCTTAAAGGTGCCAACACGGTTGTTTGCGCTCCCGGCTGCCCGGTTTATATTAACTCAACAGGCAATCCGGGGCTGTCAAGAGGCGGCAGCGGAGACCTGCTCGCGGGGATGATTGTTTCGCTTCTGGCTCAGGGCATGAGCACATTTTCAGCAGCCTGCTGCGCGGTATATCTTCACGGGCTTTGCGCCGACAGATTTGCGCAAACGGCTTCAACAAGATTTATGCTGCCCGGCGATATAGCCGACAATATGCCGGAACTGCTTAAAGATTTTTAAAAACCACAGCGATAAAGGCATTCCGCCGCGGAATGCCTTTTTTGCATTGATAATATAAATTAATTAATTGCGGAAAACGGAGACATACCGCCGATACACTCCGGAAGCCACCGTTGTACTTTTAATGTTTCAGTTTACATTGAAATCGAAAACTATATTGCCTGTTTTGTCGGGATATACCGTAACGCCGCTTTCCGTACGCGCAAATGTACCCGCAGACAGGCGCAATACATAATTGAACCCGGCACCGGTAAAATCACGGAAAGTCATGTGCATCACAGTGCTTTCGACATCAATGTAAGGCACGGTCGGTACCTCGGCAGTCACGAACCGCAAGCAAAAACCCGGCAAAGCACATTGAATTGAAAAAGCTTGCTCGGCCGCGGTAAAAGTGACATTCCCCCATGCGGCAGCAAGGGTTCCGCCGGTCATTGCCTCAGACTCAAAATCGGCGCAGTCCGGCGCGTCAAGGTAAATGCCGGCGCGCACCGCCCCTTTTGAAAAGCGGAAACCGTCCATAACCGGCAATGCGAAAGTTCCGCAGCGTGTACCGGTATTTTTTGAGCGCAGATGAGGCTCGGCATAAGCATCGGAATAGAGCTGAAGGTCGCGTATCCATAAACAGTTTTTCTCAAACATAAGGTTTACACGGTAATAGCGGGAATAATACCACGCGGTTTTACGCCCGGAACATTCAGAATCGGTATCGGCGCAGGTGCTGTTGGGCGGTGTGACCGCAAATTCCTGTTTGAACGCCTCGCCCGTTTCTCCCAGCGTTTGCAACAGGATTTCTCCTGAAGCTACCTTTTTTGCGAGTTTTTCAAACTGCATAGGCAGGCCCTTGGAAATGCTTTCCCATCCGAAAGAGTTTTCCTGCCCGAACTGAGCGTATGCAAGGCTTATTGCTTTACCGTTATAATTCTCCCGAATGAACCAATCCACCCAATCGGGATCGCCGCCACCGTATTCATACACAGGTTCCAGCGAACATACCCGTTGATCCTGTTCAGGCGCGCCGAGACCGAGGTCATATTGATCTATCGGATCGGGCCCCAGCATACGGAACAAAGGAATGCCTATCTGGTTTTTCTTTTCCCTCGCGGGTACAACCGCGTTGTTTTTTGACGGATAATAGCCGCCGGTGTAAGGACCTCCCCAAACGGTAATTCCGTCTGTGCCATATTGCTCTTTGCACACGCAGAAGGCGGAAAGCCCGTAGGTTTGCTCAATATATTCAAGTGAAAATGAATCAATGCTCCAGCAACCGGCCACCTTGGGATACTCCCCGAAAATCCGTTTGAATGTTTTGAAGGCAGCATCAATCATTGCCACGCGCTCATCCGGAGTATAGGCGGAAAGAAAGTTGACCCGGATATCCCAATCCCAAGGATAGCGCCCGTGCCAAGTCAAGCCCGCATCTTCCGCCATGGGCTGTACTGTCTCGAGCCATAATCCGATTTCAACATCATACCCCGAACGCAACAGAGCCGGATATTCTGGGTTTACGAGCGCATCATACTGCAACAGAACGGTGGAACGAAAGCCGTACCTTTTGCAAAGTTCCAGTTCCTCATAAAGCGTGGGGAGCAAAAAAGAATCATCATCGCTGCGGGGCTCGCACCCCCTCGCGAAATTGATAATGTTCGCAACATTTTTCATAAAGCACCTCTGATAATGAATTTTTCAATATAACATTTTGTGAATTGTTTTTATCTGCAATTTATATTTAAAAAGCATATCATATTTCCGTTATCCGTTCAAGGAAAATTGCAAAAGCGCGAATTAAAGGTTTGAAAATGAACAGACGGCGCAAATAAGAGCTTCATTTCTTATTGTCAGATTGCACCAAAACGGGTGTAATTTAAAAAAACAAGGTGGTTATTTCAACGATTTACGCAAGACGGCAAAAATAAAACTTGACCGAAAATATTAATAGGTTTATTATATTCTTTAAATTAAATATTATTTAATTGCATTTTATGTAAAGGAGTAAAAATATATGCTTGACATCAAAGTAACAAAAACAACAGCTCCTAAGGCAAAGCCCGAGGGAAAGCTCGGCTTCGGCAAAATCTTCACTGACCATATGTTCATTATGAACTACACCGAAGGTCAGGGCTGGCACGACCCCAGAATAGTTCCCTACGGCAACCTTTCACTTTCTCCCGCCAGCATGGTTTTCCACTACGGTCAGGAGATTTTTGAAGGCCTTAAAGCATACAGAGGAGCGGACGGCAGACCCAGACTTTTCAGACCCGACATGAACGCGAAAAGAACAAACTCCTCAAACAAGAGGCTTGTTATTCCAGAACTGCCCGAAGATGATTTTGTTCAGGCGGTAAGCGAGCTTGTTAAAGTTGACAGCGACTGGATTCCCACTGAGGAAGGCACTTCTCTTTACATTCGCCCTTTCATTATCGCAACAGACGATTTTCTCGGCGTTGCGCCGTCAAAAACATATCTTTTCATTATAATCCTCTCCCCTTCGGGCGCATACTATGAAAGCGGCCTTGAACCCGTAGGCATCTGGATTGAGGACGATTATGTAAGAGCGGTTCGCGGCGGTATGGGCTTCACAAAGACAGGCGGCAACTACGCGGCAAGCCTTATTGCACAGGTAAAGGCTCATGACGACGGCTACTCTCAGGTTCTCTGGCTTGACGGCGTTGAGAGAAAATATATTGAAGAAGTCGGCGCGATGAACATCTTTTTCAAAATTGACGGCGTTGTTGTTACACCTATGCTCAACGGCTCAATTCTGCCCGGCATTACCCGTAACTCGGTAATTGAAATCTGCAAAGACTGGGGACTTCCCGTTGAGGAACGCAAGGTAAGCGTTGACGAGCTTATTGAGGCTCAGAAAACCGGCAAGCTCGAAGAATGCTGGGGCACCGGCACAGCGGCGGTTATTTCGCCCGTAGGCAAGCTCCGCTACAAGGATGATGTAATGATTATAAACGGCGGCGGAATAGGCGAACTCAGCCAGAAGCTCTATGATACCGTTACCGGTATTCAGCTCGGTAAACTTGAAGACAAATTCGGCTGGGTCAAAGTTCTTGACTGACAATGGATTTTAAACGCATAACACTCTTTTCGGGTCACTACGGCAGCGGCAAAACAAACATTGCCATTAACTACGCTATGCTGTTAAAAAACAGCTTTGACAATGTGTGCATAGCCGACCTTGACATTGTAAACCCTTATTTCCGAACCAAAGACGGCGAAGCGGCGCTTAACAGGCACAAAATAAAACTCATCTCATCGGAGTTCGCGAGCTCAAATGTTGACCTGCCTGCTCTGCCCGCCGAAACATACGCCATACTTGACAATCCCGACCTGCACGCCGTTATTGATGTAGGCGGCGATGACACGGGCGCTCTCGCTCTCGGCAGATACGCGCCGCCAATTCTTGACGAAAACAATTATGAGATGCTGTTTGTTATCAACAAATTCAGACCTCTTACAAGGGATTGCGAAACAACGCTTGAGATAATGAATGAAATTGAAAACGCCTGCAACATGAAATTCACGGCGATAGTAAACAATTCCAATCTCGGTGAGGAAACAACGGCGGAAAATGTTTTGTCATCACTTGACTACGCAAATCAAATTGCGGAAAAAACGGGTTTGCCCGTTAAAATGACCTGTGTTGACAGCCGCGTTGCGCCTGAATTGAGCGGCAAAATTGAAAACGTATTTCCCATAACTCTGTATGTAATGCAGTCATGGAAATTACAGGAGGACAGATAATGGCAAAAGTTACATTCAAAATTGACACCTGCAAGGGCTGCGGACTTTGTGTTGACGCCTGCCCTAAACATATTGTGGCCATTCTCAACGATGTTATTAACGCAAAAGGCTACCACCCCGCAGGAATTACGGACCAGGAAAGCTGCATAGGCTGCGCGTTTTGCGCGACTATGTGCCCCGACTGCGTAATCAAAGTTGAGAAATAACGGAGGAAAATGAAATGGCAGAAAAAGTATTAATGAAGGGCAACGAAGCTC
>ONON01000119.1 GCA_900319455.1 uncultured Eubacteriales bacterium | reverse complement strand
CGCGGGATTTGAGGAAAAATGCGGTTACTACGGTGAAAAAATTGTGCTTTACGCCCAGACTCTCGGCCTGAACACCTGCTGGGTTGCCCTCACCTTCAAAAAAGTGCCTTCGGCTTACAAGGTGAGCAGCGGAGAAAAGCTGGAAATCGTTATTTCCGTCGGTTACGGTGAAACTCAGGGCAAAGAGCGCAAAACCAGAACCGCGGAGGAAATAAGCAATATCACCGCAGCCTCTCCGGATTGGTTCAGAAAAGGCGTTGAGGCGGCTCTGCTCGCGCCCACGGCGACAAATCAGCAGAAATTCACACTGACCCTTGAAGGCGATAAAGTCAAAGCAAAAGCGGGATTCAGCTATTACACCAAAGTTGACCTGGGAATTGTAAAATACCACTTTGAACTCGGCTCGGGTAAAGACAAAAGCGTATGGAAATAATCTATCCTATCTACAGGCAAAAGGGGCTGTCGCAAATGAAAAAATAGATGCGCAGCCCTTTTTTGCGTTATTTGAGAACTTTTTGAGATTGCCTATGATAAATCGTTCATTTATGGAGGTATCGTTCAATTTGTAAAAAGGATATTATTTTACTAAAATATGCAAATATTCGATTGTCGAATCAGCTTTATTATATCTGTTTGAATCTGCCTTAAATCTTTGATACTCTGTTTTAGCTAAATCATATTTTCCGTATTTACTCATTATACTTTTAACTTCAGATTCAGACATTAATCCCTCATTATTGTAGGACAGAAAAATAAACTTAAACTCAGCATTTTTAATCAAATCGTCAAACTCGTTTGATACCGTTGCGGCAGAGCAGTATTTTGATTTTTGATAATCTCTCAGACCGGTTTTCCCCTTGGGAACAAACTCTTTATATTCAGCTATAGTATTAAGCAAATGATAATTTGCACCGTATTGCCGTGAATTATAAGGAGGGTCTAAATATAAAATGTCACCGGATATATTTTTTATCAATAAGTTTGCATCTTCCATGTACACAGCATGGTCATTGCAGTTTAATTCGTAATCTGCGCCTTCTATAACCATATTTTTTTGAGCGGATTTTTTTAACTTTTTTAAGTACGCTCCGTAAACGGATGCTGTATTAGCAACTTTATCGGCGGATTCAAGCAAGCTACATAGCAAATAATAATACAGATGTTCGTTTATTTTTCCGATGTTTTTCCATTCATTGATTTTTCGTCTTGCCGCATCTATTTTTTTCCCGTTTTCATCAGAAAAGTATTGTCGTTCTCCGCTTCCCCCCAAGCAATAATTATTGTAAATAAAGCCTGAATCATCAGTAAAAAGATTATTCAGATAATCAATGTATTTTTCTTTTCCTTCTATGGGGGTGTGATTCCATATATAATTCTTGTTCAACACAAAACTGTACAGCTCTATATCATTTGAAATTACTTGCTTAACCTTTGATTTAAAAGTTCTTCCTACAATACCTGTTCCGGCAAACAAATCGCAAAAAACCATATCGGTCAAATCCTCACCGCAAACCTGATGAATAGTTGTCGGCAAGAATTCATTGCAAAGTTTTAATTTTGAACCTATATAATTCATTATAATCTCCTATATGATCTTACTGTTTTTCGTCTCCATACAGTTTTTCCATTATAAATTTTGTCGTGCTTTTTGTTGCCTCAATCGTTATTTTTTCGACACAAGTTTTTCTGTATTCAACAGGATCATATTGATAACATCCTACACAACCGAGTTGCTCTGTATAGTCCTCGTCGCCTTTATAAAAAGGATATGGGTTCCCCTTTATGTTGCGTGCGTTCCAACGTTTATTGGTTTCTTTGCATTTTTTACAGATTTGTCTCTTGGCGTCATTAGCCGCTTTGCAAAGTGGTTGAAAATCTTCGAGTTTTTGTGTTGAAATGTCAGAGACTCGCAAATCGTTTTTTCTGCCGTCCTTGTGGTCTATTTCAATTTTTGTGTTTTCCGATGTTCCGTTTATGCCCAGCATAACACAGTTTTTGTCTTTGTAGTATTCTTTTATATCACTTCTTATATTTTGGCTAAAAACTTTTTCGCTGTTGAAACCATTAAGTCGAACGGCATCAATAGAATTCCCTTTTGTCAGGGTTTTGTCGAACTCCACATTGTATTTCTTAGCTAGTGTCGAACTGGCTCTGCACCAAGAGCCACCATTTCCGAGTTGTAAACTTTTGTATTCTCCCGTAAACTCTGATGTTTTCACCCATCTGGATATTCCGTTCTCATCCGGCTTTGCCAATTTGATAAAAAGATCTGTTTTTGTCATAATTATCCTACT
>ONON01000244.1 GCA_900319455.1 uncultured Eubacteriales bacterium | reverse complement strand
TATCATATCTTATTTTGCATTTTTCAAGAGCGGACAGCGCGTCATCCAGAGCGCCGCTTTTTTTTGCGCTGTTTCCACCTGTCAATATAAGGCAAGTGCCTCCGAGCTCTGAAAGAACTGATGAGTTTTCATTTACAGCGTTTTTGCCGTAAATGACTTTAACGGGCATATAGATGTTTTCTGTCATGACAGTCACCTTTTAGTTAATTTTTTTAATTATATCACATTGTACAAAAAATACTACTGTTTTTTAACATTTTGTTTGAGAAAAAAATACCTAAAAACATTGAAAAATAAAAATAAGTATTTTATAATTAATATTTAGTGACAATGAACGGACGGTGATTATTTGAACAAAAAACATTCAGTATTTATATTGATTGCCGTTATTGTTTTAATTTCAGCTGTTATTCTAGGCGCAGGTCCTGTCAGAAAATATATTAAAGAAAAAGACAGTTACTCTGAAAACGGCTTTTATATGAACACTTTTGTTACCGCTGATATAACAGGTGAGTTTTGCAAAGAAACAGCCGAAGCGGTTATGGCGAATATTAAGATGCTTGACGAGTTATGCTTTTCAAAAACAGCTGAAGGGTCAGATGTTTTCAATTTAAACTCAAATGGTAAATATGATCTGTCAGATATTACCCTTAACACACTTGTTGCCGCGCTTGATGTTTGTGAAAAAAGCGGTGGCGCTCTTGATATAGGTATAGGCGCGCTTGTGGATTTGTGGAATATCAATCAGGGCGCTTCAAAACCCCCTTTGAAAAATGATCTGTTGCCGCTTACAGGCAATAAATATGAATATATTTCAATAAACGGTTCCGAAGTTTCGCTTGATAACGGTGCATTGATTGATTTAGGAGCGGTCGGTAAAGGCGCTGCCTGCGACAGTGTGAAAAATATTGTTGAAATGTCCGGAGTGAAAAGGGCTGTTGTCAGTATCGGCGGCAGCATATTTCTTTACGGTGAAGGCGGTTTTACAGTGGGCATAGCGAGTCCCGAAAAAGGCAGTTCCGATTATATAGCGACAATTGCCACAGAAAATGGTTTTATTTCAACATCCGGAACATATGAAAGATTTTTTGATTATAATGGCATAAGATATCACCATATTCTCAACCCAAAAACAGGTTATCCCGTTCAGAACGGACTTGCGAGTGTCACAATAGTTTCCGACAGCGGAATTCTCAGCGACGCCCTTTCAACAGCCTGCTTTGTTATGGGAAAAGAAGAAGGGAAAAAACTTGCTGAAAAATACGGGTGTCAGGCGGTTTTTGTAACAGACGATAAAATCATTTACACAACTGATGAAATAAAAAAGCAATTAACCGTTACAGACGGGTCCTACACTTTGGCGGATTGATTATGAAAACCAGATTACTGAGAAAAACTGATCTGATTATGATTTTTGTTATTATATTTGCCGGCGTTGCGGCTATACTTGTTAATCGCTACTCAGGTGACAGTCTTATAGCTCAAATTACCGTTGACGGTAATGTTATCGAAACGATTGACTTAAACAGCGTTGAAAATACCAGAACTGTAATAACAAAAACATCTCCGAAAACGGAAATAACAGTTGAAAAAGGCGCGATTTATTTCTGCAAAGCCGATTGTGACAATCAGCTTTGCGTCAAAAGCGGAAAACTTACCTCGGGCGGGGCAACCGCGGTTTGCCTTCCGGCTAAGGTTGTAATTACGGTTACGGAGGCTCAATCCGTTGACGTTGTAACATATTGATATGAAAACAAGAAAAAAAGAGAACGCTGTTTATTCGGTTGCGCTTTGCGGAATACTTTGCGCACAGGCTGTAGCATTGTCCTGGCTTGAAAACCTTTTGCCCGCGCTACCGTATATGCCTCCCGGGGCAAAACCGGGTTTTTCAAATATTGTAACAATGTTTACGGCAGGTTCAATAGGGCTTTGTCAGGCAATGAGCATAACTGTTATTAAAGCCGGTTTTGCATTACTTACAAGAGGGGCAACAGCAGGCGCTATGAGCCTTGCAGGAGGAATATTCAGCACTGTTATTATGTGGTTGATGTTTCGGTTTGCCAAAGAGAAGATGGGGCTGATTGGTATTTCTGTTTTGAGTGCGGTGGCGCACAATATAGCTCAGTTAATTGTTGCCGCTTTTATTACAGGAACTTTTTCCGTAATTAATTATGCTCCGTTTCTCGGTTTATACGCAATTATTACGGGAAGCATTACCGGCATATTGTTAAAAGCTGTTATGCCTGCACTTGAAAAGCAGAAAAACCTGTTCATCAGAAAATAAGAAGGAGTTGATTTTATGACTTCTGAAAAAAACAAAGTTATTAAAGCTGTCAAACAAGTAAGGGGAGGCGTCAGCGTCAGCCATCATAAAAACACGGCTGATTGCGAAGTGGTAAGAATGCCGAACCCCGAAAAAGTCATTTTGCCGATGCAGCAACATATAGGTGCGCCATGCACACCGACAGTCGCTGTTGGTGACAAAGTCGGCATAGGTCAACTGATAGGCGACAGTGACAAGTTTGTCAGCGCGCCTATTCACGCATCAATTTCCGGCACGGTCACCGCAATAGGCAATATCAAACTTCCGAACGGTAATCTTACTCAGGCCGTCACAATAGAATCAGACGGTGAAAACAGGCTTTGGGAAGGTCTTGAAAAGCCTGTAATCAACTCAAAAGATGATTTTATAAAAGCCGTCCGCACTTCCGGTTTGGTCGGTTTGGGAGGAGCAGGATTTCCTTCTTTTATAAAGCTCTCTTTTAAGCCTGAACAGAATATAGATACTCTTGTTGTCAATGCCGCGGAATGTGAGCCTTATATTACAGTTGATTACCGCGAGTGCCTTGACAACTCATGGGATATTCTTTCAAGCATAGATGTTCTGAGCAGTTATTTCGGCTTTAAAAATGTTGTAATCGCCGTTGAGGATAATAAGCCCGAAGCTTTTAAAGTCCTCAGCTCTGTCGCGGGCGCGGGAGTCGGCAAAAAAAGCAAAGTTTCACTTATGACATTAAAATCAAAATATCCGCAAGGGGCGGAAAAAATGATGGTTCAGTCTGCCACCGGCAGAAAAGTTCCGCCGGGAAAGCTTCCCGCGGATGTAGGCTGTGTAGTTATGAATGTCGGCTCTGTAGCTTTTCTCTCACGCTATATGAAAACGGGCAAACCGCTTGTCACACGCTCACTTACAGTTGACGGCTCGGCAATCGCAAAGCCTATGAATGTCCGCACTCCCGTCGGAACAAATATCGGAGAAATAATAGAATTTTGCGGTGGATTTAAAGAGGACCCCTGCAAAATAATTCTGGGCGGTCCTATGATGGGGCAGGCGTTAGTATCTACAAATCACCCAACTTGTAAGCAAAACAACGCGATTCTTGCCTTCGCAAAGGATGACACAGTCTTAAAACCGGAGCGTGACTGCATAAGATGCGGAAGATGCGCTCAGGTTTGCCCTATGAGTCTTATGCCTACGCTTATTACAAGATATACTAAGGCGAAAGATGTTGAATCATTAAAGCAAGCAGGCATAAATGTATGTATGGAGTGCGGTTCCTGCGCGTTTGCATGCCCCGCAGGTAAACCGCTTGTTCAGCATATGAGACTCGCGAAAGCTTTGGTAAGGGAGGCAGATAAAAAATGATTTCAGCAAAACCCGCGGAAGAAAAAATGTTGACGGTGAGCGCTTCACCGCATGTTCGTTCATCAACAACATCGGTAAGGCTTATGCTCGATGTTATAATTTCGCTCTGTCCCGCCCTGATAGCGTCGGTAATCATTTTCGGTATTCGCGCACTTGCGGTTACTGCGGTTACTGTTGTTTCCTGTGTTTTAAGTGAGTATCTCTGCCGGAAAATAATGAAACGCTCAAATACGATAGGCGATTTAAGCGCGATAGTTACAGGTATGTTGCTTGCGTTTAATCTCCCTTCTACAATACCGTTTTGGATTGCCGCTCTTGGCGGTGCGGTCGCAATTGTTGTTGTTAAACAGATGTTCGGAGGCATCGGGCAGAATTTTGTTAATCCGGCAATCACGGCAAGAATAATTCTGCTGGTTTCATTCGCTTCCGCTATGTCTGACTGGCCTGTTCCACGCCAAGGAATATTTAATTTTGGTGTGGATGCAGTAACCGGAGCGACTCCGCTTGCTGTTATGTCGGGCAGCGACGGCGAAATGCCTTCATTGCTGAATATGTTTCTCGGCGTCAGGGGGGGCTGCCTCGGCGAAACCTGCGCGTTGGCACTTATTATCGGCGGAATATACCTTATTGCCCGCAAAGTTATTTCACCCGCTGTTCCGCTTTCATTTATAGGTACCGTCGCGATTATAATGCTTATAGCAGAAAAAGGCAGTTTTTCGGCCCTTGCTTATCAGATTTTAAGCGGCGGTCTTCTTCTCGGCGCGATTTTTATGGCAACGGATTATGCGACAAGCCCGATAAGTTTTAAAGGCAAAATAATATTCGGCATCGGTTGCGGTATTATTACCTGCCTTATCAGAATTTTCGGAAGTTATCCGGAAGGTGTTTCATTTTCAATAATTATAATGAACATCCTTGTTCCGCATATTGAAAAATTAACTACGCCAAAACCTTTCGGTACCCCCAAAAAGGAGAAAAAGGTAAAGGAGGCGCAGACATGAATAAGATAAAAGAATTTGTTGTTCCTACGGTAACTCTTTTTGCCATTTGCCTTGTCGCTTCCGTATTGCTCGGCTTAACGGATAAGGTTACCGCGCCGAGAATTGAAAAGATAGCTTATGAAACTCAGCAGAATGCCATGAAAGAAGTTATGCCGGATGCGGCTTCTTTTAATGAGGGCAAAGAGATTGTACTTGAGAACGGAATATCCGTTGAATACTCCAAAGCGCTTTCATCCGACGGAAGCATTGTCGGTTATGCGGTTACATCAACGGGCAAAGGCGGTTACGGCGGTGATATCAAACTTATGGTCGGTGTTGATATTGGCGGTAAAGTTACAAAAGTAAGCGTTCTTGAACAGGAAGAGACCGCAAGCATCGGCGGCAAACTCATGAATCAGGAAGCGTTTTTAAACAGGTTTATCGGTGTTGAGGGATTTGCGGCTCTCAAAAAAAACGGCGGAACGGTTGACGCGGTTTCCGGCGCTACAAAAACATCAACCGGTTTAACAGACGCTGTCAACAATGCTCTCTTATGCTGGCAGTCGCTGAATAAAGGGGAGGTGAGCTGAAATGGCTGAAAAAAAGTCTCTCGGCAGAGAGTTTTCAAAAGGTATTATAGCTGAAAACCCTGTTTTAAGGCTCGTTTTGGGAACTTGCCCTACTCTCGCAGTTTCCGTTGCGGTAACAAACGCTATCGGAATGGGAATAGCCGCAACACTTGTTCTTGTTTGTTCAAATGTTGTTATATCTGCTTTGCGTAAGGTGATTCCTTCAAAAGTCAGAATACCTGCCTACATAGTTGTTATCGCCTCATTTGTTACCATAGTTCAGCTTTTCGTCAAAGCGTTTGTTCCCGCGCTTGATGACGCTCTCGGCGTTTATCTGCCGCTGATAGTCGTAAACTGTATAATCCTCGGCAGAGCGGAGGCGTTCGCGGGCAAAAACCCGATTGCCGCCTCATTCTTTGACGGCCTCGGCATGGGCTTAGGCTTTACACTTGCTCTTATTGTTATGGCGTCAATCCGTGAATTGCTCGGGGCGGGCACCTTCCTTGACGGCATCAGTTCTCTTACCGCTCTTTTCGGTCAAACCGGCGGATTTGACGGCTTCAAAAACATTTTCAGTCAGCCAATGGGTATTCTCACGCTTGCACCGGGTGGTTTCTTTGTGTTCGGCGTTGTAATGGCTCTTGCCAATAAACTTGCCGACAGAAAGGGCAAACCCGTCGCTGAACTTAAAGGCTGCGCAAATTGTCCGATGGCTCACAGTTGTTCGCTTATTGATAAAGAAGTTGTTTGCGGTGAAAATAAAAAGGAGGAATCTGCCGTATGAAAGCTCTTGCTATGATTTTTATGACGGCAATACTTACAGAGAACTTTATTCTCTGCAAATTCCTCGGTATTTGCCCGTTTTTAGGCGTCTCCAAAAAACTTAATACGGCAGTCGGGATGTCTCTTGCCGTTATTTTTGTTATGGCCATTGCCACAGCCGTAACTTATCCTATTAATCAGGGCTTGCTTGTAAAATATGACCTTGAGTATCTTCAGACAATAGTTTTTATTCTTGTTATTGCTGCGTTGGTTCAGTTTGTTGAGATTGTTCTTAAAAAGTTTATCCCATCGTTATATCAGGCTCTCGGTATTTATCTGCCGCTAATCACAACAAACTGCGCTGTTCTCGGTGTGGTTCTTCTTAATGTTGACAACGGCTACGGCTTCGCGCAGTCAATGGTTAATTCGGTAGGCGGCGGAGCGGGATTTATGGTGGCAATGGTTATGTTCGCCGGGGTTCGTGAAAAACTTGAAGGCTGCGATATCCCCAAAGCTCTTAAAGGCCTGCCGATAACTCTTATTGCCGCTTCGCTTGTTTCGGTTTCTTTCCAAGGGTTTACAGGCGTTGTTGAAGGCATATTCGGGTAAGAAAGGCGGTAGATTATGAACAGTATAGTTATTGCCGTTGTTATTCTGGCCACAATAGGCGCGCTGTGCGGCCTTGCGCTCGCAATAGCGTCAAAGGTGTTCGCGGTGCCGGTTGATGAAAAAGCCGAACAAATCCGCGAATGTTTGCCCGGGGCTAATTGCGGAGCCTGCGGTTATTCAGGTTGTGACGGGTATGCCGCCGCTCTCTCAAAAGGTGAAACAACCAACACCGGCCTTTGCAATCCCGGAGGCGCGGAAACATCACTTGCAATAGCGGAAATTACAGGCCTTAAAGCCGGCGATGTAAAACCGATGGCCGCAGTTGTTCTCTGCCAGGGGCACAATAACAACGCTTCTGTTAAGCTTATTTATCAGGGTGTTCAAAGCTGTCAGATGGCGGCTCAGCTTTTCGGCGGGCCTAAAGACTGTATTTACGGCTGTGTGGGTATGGGCGATTGTGTTGCCGCCTGTCCGTATGATGCGATTAAGCTCTGTGACGGCGTTGCAAGAATTAATCCGGCTCAGTGTCGCGCCTGCAAAATGTGTGTCAACACCTGCCCTAAAGGCATAATCAAACTTATGCCTCTCAACGAAACAAAAGCGGCAGTCCTTTGCAACAACCACGATAAAGGAAACCTCACCATGAAGGAGTGCAAGGCCGGCTGTATCGGATGTATGAAATGCGTAAAAGTCTGTGAATTTGACGCAGTTAAGGTTGAAAATTTTTGCGCTGTTGTCGATTATGAAAAATGCGTGGGTTGCGGCAAATGCCATGAAGCTTGTCCGAAAGGTGCAATAGACCTGATAACTCTTCATTCTTAATTCGAAAAATTGACGGAGTCTGTTTTCTTGAACAGGCTCCGTTTTTATTACTTATTTTTGATTTTATTCAGTTTTCTCTCAGTCAGAAGACCGGCGATAATTCCCGCGTATGATATTGCCGCCCCGATTGGAAGCATTGGAAAATCCGGCCAGCGGAATGTGTGAAATGCCGTCATATTTGAAAATGTTAATGTTGAATACGGAACAAGCATAAACATTATTCCCAATAAAAGCGGAAGCAGCCACTTAAACCTCTTTAAAAAACCGTTTTTTCCCGTAATGAAAGAGACAGTAAATGTTGTTACGGGCATTATAATCCATACAAACATAAGTGAATATCCCATAGTGTCCGAAGGCTCAGTAAAAAACCAGAAAACAATTTCTGAAACAGCCCATATAAAAATATAAACACTGAACAAGACAATTTTTGAAAGTTTTGTTTTGCTTTTAACAGTATTGGTGCTGTTTTCAAGGTAATCAAGATAATTGCTGCCGTTCACGGCAGTATCCTCCTTTAAAAGTTTGTCAAGGCTTACATTGTAAATATCACTCATTTTTATTACACTTATAATATCGGGGTATGATTTTTCGTTTTCCCAGTTTGAAACGGTCTGTCTGCTCACGCCGAGTATTTCGGCGGATTTTTCCTGTGTAAGACCAGCTTCAACTCTTGCCGTTTTGATTTTTGTGCCTATGTTCATAATTTGCCTCCTTACCGATCGGCTGAGAATATAATGAACCTTGTGAACGGTATTGTCAATCAAAAGTCTTTTACAAACAGTTGATTTGTTGTCAAAAAATTTTTACATTTTAAATAACAAAGCGTTTTAAATGTGTCGTCGCCGTTCTGTGACATCTGCGTTGCCGCGTTTATTTCACTGCTGTTTATCAGCTCCATTGCAAGGTCAAACACTGCCTCTCTCGCCTCGTTCTCGTTATAGCCGCCGAACTCCTCGTCAACACTGTTGCCTGCCGTGTAGTCAAATATGTGCGCAAGGCGCTCTTTCAGCGCGTATGTGCCCATTGTGCTGTTGGTTTCTTTGATAAGGCGTTTGGCAAACATTTCAAGGCTTCTGTCTTTGAAAATTGCGCCGCAAAAACGCGGTTATTTTTATTGCTCTCAATGTCAATATCTTTCAAATGTCGCCTTGAGTTTTCAAACAAGAGTTCGCCAAGCGTTTTCCTGCTTGCTATCATTTTATCCCATTTGTCCTGAGTAAAATGAAGAATTTCAACAGGGGTAACGGTTGGGTTCCTTTTACCGCCTACGGCTTCAGCAACAACATAATGACCGTCTGCTTGTTTCTTTGCGTAAACAAACGATTGCTTTTTATTTATCTAAAAATAACGCACGAATGGGTAAAGAATTTCATAATTATTGCAAACCTGATTTTCGGAATTTGGTGGGCGGTAATAGATTTTAAATAATAGAGGCAGTCGCTGAAAACGCAACCGTCTCTATTTTTTGCGCTATTTTACCCAGCCGTCAATGTAATATCCTGCCGCTTCAGCTCGCTTGCGTGTTTTTGTTACTTGTTTTGATTGTTTTAAATCTTAATACTTTTAAAATAAATACAAATATACGATTTATATTTTTGGCTTTTTTGTTAAATTAAATAATTTACCGAAAAAGCTCTATTTGTTATAATCAAAACAGTAAATTGAAGGGAAGATTGTTATGAAACCGACAAAAACAACATGGTTCGGAATCCAAAGGAAAATAATAGCTAACATGACAACCGAAAGCTGGCAGACTGTTCCACATATCGGTTACAGTTATGAGCCCGAAGTTTCAAAATTTATGGCGATGACAAAACAGCTTAACGCATCGGGCAAATTTTCGCAGAAAATAACCGTAAACACTTTTATGCTCAAAGCAATAACAGAAGGTCTTAAAGCCGCCCCCGAGCTCAATGCCAACATTCATTTTGACGCAAAGCGAGTAAAAGGCTACATAACTGAATATGAGGATATACACGCGTCAATGACCTGGGTGCTTCCCAATGATGAAATGATGACAATTAACCTTCACGATATAGGCAGTAAATCGCTGAGCGAACTTAATGATTATATTGCCGATGTCGCCCGCAAGATAAACAATACAAACCTTGATGAGGTAATGTATTCAATATCTTTTGATGACACAATGCGAGAGCTGAAAAAAGGGCATATACTTAAGGTCGTTCGCAGGCTTACAGGCGCAAAACTCGGCAAACACAAAGTTGTTACATTAAAAGGCAAAGAAAAAAG
The DNA here is from genome assembly GCA_900319455.1 of uncultured Eubacteriales bacterium. Taxonomy (GTDB): domain Bacteria; phylum Bacillota; class Clostridia; order Oscillospirales; family Acutalibacteraceae; genus CAG-177. The sequence continues at coordinate 529 of ONON01000244.1, read as the reverse complement.
GGATTATTATGCAATTCCGGAGACAGACCGCCTTACAAAAGATGACATCCGTCAGGGTACAGTCTGCATTTCAAACATAGGTTCAACCACAAGGGGGATTCACGGCAGATGCACGCTGCTTGCTCTTATTCCGCCGGAGGTTTTTGTTATCTGTATGAGTTCTGTTCAGAAAACGCCGGTTGTTGTTACAGATGAGAACGGCGAGGATAAGGTCGTCCCTGGCCTTGTAATGCCGATGGAGCTTGTATTTGACCACAGAGCAGTGGATTTCGGCAAACTCATTCCGTTTATTAACAGACTTGAACAGATTTTCAACAATCCCGAAGAAATGCTTGAATGGTAATTTGATAATAAAAAAACAGCGGGTATCCTTCAACTCAGGATACCCGCGTTAATCATTTATTATATTAATACTTTTCTCTTCTGCTTTTTTGAACAGTCCTGAAAACAATATATATGCCGACAATCAACAAAAAAACGCCGATATATATGCCGTATTTAACGGTTTCGGATGTGAATGCTTCTCCGT
>ONON01000114.1 GCA_900319455.1 uncultured Eubacteriales bacterium | reverse complement strand
TGCCCGAAAGGTCAACCTTTTTAGAGCTTACCGTCGTTGTATACTGTCCGCTTTTGGTGTATTTGACTGCGGTAGCGGTAATCGCAGTCGTTTCTTCCTTGTTTGATTTTCCGCAGCCTGCAAAGGTGCCTACTACAAGCACAGTTGCAAGCAGCATTGAAATAACTCTTTTAATTGTTTTTGCCATTTTTTCCTCCAGAAAGATTGTTATTATTTACCGAAACGAACTATGGTATATTCATAGCCGTCTTCCGCTTTAAATTCATGCTCTGCAATGTATTTTTCGTCAACGCCGAATGTTACGCTGTAATCATCATTCGCGGTTTCTTTGAACTCCGTGTATTCTTCGGCGAAATCGTCGGCGTCATCGGGCTGCAGCTTTGCGACCAGGCTCATAATTGATTTATATGTCATTTCATCCCTTGAGCCGTATTCTCTGAATAAAATGTCAACCGAATCCTTGGTGCCGTTATATATGGCGGTGATTTTGCCGACGGTTACGCTTCCGCTGATGTGGTCGTCGGTAAGGGGATCGGTATAATCAAGGGATTTTTCGTTGATATACATAGTGTCAAGCTCGGGCATATCATATTTGCCGGCAACATATATTTTGTCTGTTGTTGTGCCTGACGCTTCATCTGTTTCGGTAATGTAATATTTGTTTTCAAGCCCGAATGAATCCAATCCGTATATATAGCCGGTTACAACCGCGGGCACCATGCCGAGGTAGTTGTCCGCCGCACTGGATAAATATATGAAAATGGATGAACCGAGATAGTCTGTGCTATCGGTCTTTCTGGTGAAGGTGAGATAATCGCCCTCAAGCTTATATTCGTATTTACCTTCAACACCGTCAGTTCCGCTTATGTCAATCACAATGCTGTTGTCTGTAATTTTCTCATCAAACACGGTGTTCGGGCACATCTGCTTATATTCGTTATAACTTTCTATGGTTTTCAGATTGTCGAGAATACCCTGAAGAACCGGCGAAACCTCCTCGGTTGCCGAAACGGTTTCGGCCTCTGGTTGCTTCGCGTTTCCCAAGGAGCAGGACGCGAGCGAAACAGTAAAGGCGCTTAAAACAGCGAGAGAAATTAAAACTTTTACAAGCTTTTTCATACGGTAGCCTCCTTTTTGGTTTGCATTCAATATTATAATAAAATTAACGCGATAAAGTTTTGAAAAAGAAATAAGATGCTTTTTTTAAAAAAATTTCATATCTTGAAAACAAGCCGGTATCTTGCAAAAGAATATAAAAACGGAATATAATATATATAAACATACTGTTACGACCTCGTTTTGCTTTTGAAAAGCATCCTGAAATACGGTAACAGTATATTTAACCTGAAAAAAGAGATTTATAATAAACCGATTGCCGGCGCGTCTCCGGAGGATGGTAATCCGGACGGCGGGGATGCCGCCGGGGAAGGAGAGGAGTAATGAATTTTATACCGGACTGTGCCGTGAAAACGGGCAACTATTTCTGCACATGGGATTCTCAGTGTGATGAAATGCACACAAAAAATCCCGGCGCGGCCGGTGTATCCGGCAGGGATGCCATGTGCGACGGATTTCTTTTCGGTGAGTGCGGGCTGCTTAAAAGCTTTGACAGGGTTAGGGGCGACCTTATCGCCGTGCTTGACGACGGTTGGGATGTGCCTTACGGAGCGAAAGACAGTCGCCTGTTCGGCTCGCTTGCGGCAGATGAAGAGCGTTTTCCGCTTTTGCGTGATATGCCGCCTGAGCAGCGCCTGAAAGCGCTGTCAGACAAAGTGTGTTCTCTCGGTTACCGCGGGCTCGGGCTCTGGGTTCCGACTCAAACACCTTCTCTTATAAACGGTACGGAAGTTGTTTTAACGCCGCGGGAAGAGAGAAAATATTGGGAGGAACGGGCAAAATGGTGCCATGAAGCGGGAATTCTTTATCTTAAAGCGGATTGGGGCGCTCACCAGGGAGATGCCGATTACTGCCGCATGATGACTGAGTGTATGCGCGAATACGCGCCGGGGCTTATGATTGAGCACGGGCTTACGGGCCGGCCGCTGTTTGAAACGCGCGAAAGCGGTTATTCCGTTCCCGACGGAGTAAAAGAATATCTGCGAAAGGTGCTGCCTGTCAGCGATTATCTCAGAACCTATGATGTTGTTCATGAATTGAAATACGCCTCAACGGTTGACCGCGCCTCGATATGCCTTGAAGCCGCTGCGGGAATTGACGGCCGCTGCGCCGTGCTTAATATTGAGGATACCGCTCTGATAGGCGCGGGGCTCGGCTGCGCCGTCGGCGTTATGCGCCATGAGTTTGAAAAGCGGCGAAAATATCTGCCGCTTCCGCCGAGACCCGTGTATGAGTCTGAATGCGTCTTGCGCTGGCAGAGAATTGCGCCGCCGTTTGCCGCGAACATCGGCAGGCTTTATGTTTCCGGGGAACGCCTCAAAGATGTATGGCATTGCCCGCGCAGGGCAAAAAATCTGTGGCCCGATGTTGAAGAGGGGGATTATTATGTATCGGCGCCCGCGGCTGTGTCAAGAAATATGCCTTTGCCGCAGGTGGATGCCGATGGTGAAAAACCGTTTGTTGTGTGCAGCGTGCATCCGGATACAGGCGCTTTGTGCGTTGCCGTAACTCCGAGAACAACGGGCGGCGAAATTGACATAACACCGCCGGCTGACATCCGGGTCAGGGGCGGCAGTGTTTGCGCCCCCATAGGAGTGTTCGGAAGTTTTGATTCGCTGACTGTTGATTTTGACGAGCCGACAGACGGTTATGAGATATACGCTCAGAATCTTGCCTCCGACTCCGCTTTGAATGTAACGCGGTTTATTGCGCGCTCAGGCGCAAGTCTGACCGTGCCGGGTAAGCTTATGTTTGAAGTCGGTTGCCCTGAAGGTGACAAAAAGGCAATACCCGCGATTATGCTCAAACTTGTTAAATCTGAAACAAAAATATAAAACCGGAAGGATTAATTTGAATGAAAAAATTATTAGCTGTTATGCTTGTGTGCGCCGTGATTTTCGGATGCGTTGCAACTGTGCCCGGCTTCGGAGCCAACGGAGGGAAATCGGCTTTCCGCGCCGACGCTTTTTCTCACGAATTGAAGACGGAAAGCGGAAAATCAACAGATGCGTCACTTGATTATTGCCTTTACTGCAGCAGGGTGCATACAGGTGTTTCCGGAGAGTTTATCGGTTTTTTTCACCGGATTGCGTATTTCTTTTGCCGGCTTTTCAATATCGAATTGACTCAGGGGCGTATGCGCTTTACAGATGTTACAATTGACGCGGGCGCGGAAAAACCGTTTTGTTTTCTTCATATAAGCGACACGCATCTGACGCTTTGGGATGAAAGAGATGACGCGAAAAAACAGGAACTTTCAAAATCAAGATATGAAAGTTTCCCGTATTCTTTAAGAATGCTTGACGACGCGCAGGCAAAGGCGGATGAACTCGGGTGTTTCATTGTTCATACAGGCGACATCATAGACTTTATAACCGAAAAAAATATTGAGCGTGTAAAACTTTTCACGGATAAAAACGATGTGTTTGCCACCGCGGGAAATCACGAGTTTTATAATTATATATT
>ONON01000057.1 GCA_900319455.1 uncultured Eubacteriales bacterium | reverse complement strand
CTCGGCACCCACAGTCACTCCGACCACATAGGCGGGTTTGACACCATTCTCGCGGACCCTGACATAACAGTTGACCGCGCGTACCTTAAGCCATATGACAGCAGTAAAATAAAAGAAAATGAAATAACCGAATGGGACAATCAGGAGGTTTATGACCAAATGGTGCAGGCTCTTCAAGCACGGGGCGTTCCCATAATTTCAAAACCCGACAGCAAACCGTTCGCTTTCGGCAATATGACTCTGACCCTTATTAACACGGTTGACCCTGTTACCGATAAAAAAGTAGGCGAGAACGACCAATCTCTCTGCCTGCTGATTGAAAAGAACGGCACCCGCGTTTTTCTTGCCGCCGACCTGGATAATAAATCCGGTGATGAGCGAAGGCTTGCCCCGCAGATAGGAAAAATCAACCTTTTAAAGGTCGGCCACCACAGCTACGGCGGCTCAAGTTCATCAAAATTCATAGCAACACTGTCACCTGCCGTATGCGTTATAACCAACAACTTTGAAAGTGTTGACAAAAAAACCCTTACACGCATTGAGCGCATATGCCAACCGTCATTTTATATTACCGGAAAAGAAAACGGTATTCTTGCCGTGCTCGGCGATAACGGTGCCATAACATATTACGGTCAAATTCAGAAATAAAGCGGCTACATCTGTATTATAAAAACAGCATACCGCATTTCGGCAAAACAAAACGCCGAGGCGGTATGCTGTTTATTACATTTTGAGCGCAAACACCGATTTAATATCATTTTTCCTTATCGGAATATCGTTAATTCGGGTTTGAATTATCTTTTTGAATAAGTAATTCTGCGGCTTCTTTCCATGTTATAACAGTCAGCCCCATATCTTCCGCTTTTTGAATCAGGTCGCCGCTTTTGAGCAGCTCATACTCAAAAACTCTTTTTGTCCATTCCGTATTTTCTTCATCCAGCGGAAGGGCGGGATGCAGAAACATCTCGGTCACGCCATCGGCACAATTGTCAAGCGAATCAAGATACCACTTGCGCAGATTTTCAAAGTTTCCGATTTGTTCCGTATTCCACGGGTTGGAAATCAGGTCGTCAATGAGTCTGACTCCGTTTACGGCTGCTTTATTCACAAGCATTTTATGGAGTTTAAGTATAACCGAAGGCGGCGCTTTACCGAGCTGACGCTCAATGAATCCGGGAGTTTTCGGAAAACGGTAGGGCAGATTATGAACCCTGCAAAAGTCATAGGCATCGTTATAAAATCTGCGCAGGTTTATGCCGTAAAGCGTACCGCAATGATTATCTGCGTGATCAACCTCAATGCCCGCCTCATTCATTTTATTATATTGTGCCTCAATCTCGGCGCGCACAGATTTGTGTGTTGCGTGCAGAGTTATATCTTTTGAATTTTGGTAGAGCGCACCTTTTTTGCCGAGATGAGAACTGCCGGTAATACTCTTCCACGGTTTTTCATAACTGTCGGAATTGATTGTAAGATGTACTCCGGCGGAGAATTTATTCTCCTTAAGCCACCGGGCGGCGTCATCAAACGCGGGAGCAACAGCAAGCACAGAAGTTGAGGTAATCAGTTTTTTTGACAGCAGTTCTTTTATCGCCTCATTCTGCTCCGGGCAATAGCCGAAATCATCCGCGTTTATTATCAGATACTTTTTCATCTTTTTCATCAAAATGAAGGAAGAATGTGATAACGGAAGCAATTATCATTGCTGCGGCAGGGAATACGCAAAGCAAAACTCTTGATGCCAAAGCCGGATTTTTGCCCGGATCATCGCCGTTTACAAATCCGAATTGAGTTGACACAAAGTAGAAGGCAAGTGAGGTATAAAGACCGTTGAGGCGGTTCATAACGCCGGTGAGGCTTGAAATGATACCTTCGCGCTTGATTCCGTGGCGGCGGAAATCATCGTCAACTATCTTTGCGCCGATACAGTCCATTGTTGCAAGGCAGGCGGCAACACCGAAACCGACTATACAGGCAATAACAACCGCGCCGGCGAATGAATTGACAAAATAAAGCGGGATAAATGAAACAGCCATAATAATGAAGCCTGAACGCCAGACTTTCATAATATCCCATTTTTTGACAATGTTTGACCAGATAACAATGCCGATAACCGCAACCGCCAAAACGGTTCCGAGCATAATTGTTGTAGTGGAGCCACCTTTTTTAAGCGTATATTTAACATAAAACGGAATTGCCTGGGAAATAAGAGAGAACGCAGCCGAATAAAAAGCGCCGCAAAAACCGTAAATCCAGAATTTCGGGTTTGTTATCAGAGCAAAAATACTGCTGAAAAGTTTGGGCTTTTCAACTTTTTCATCAACCGGTTCCGGCTCACGGCATCCCCAAAAGCAATACATCATCACGGCAAGGGCAACAACTCCGTAAACTATTGCGGTTGTGCGATAGCCGATTTTTTCGGTAATCATCGGGGTAAGCGCAATGCTTATTGCCATTGCGAAAAGCTGGCATATCTGACGGAAGCCGTTGGTTTTGGCTCTCTCTTCATCCTTCTTGAAAAGCTCGGGGAAAAGCGCGCCGTAGTTTGCGTTTACAAGCGAATCGAGCGTACCCGTGAGAATATACATCAGCAGCATATAAACAAACAGTCTGCCGGTGTCATTCCGGATAAACTCCGGCGTGCAGTAAAACAGGATAAAGAACAGTACAAGCAGCGGAGTGCCGATGAGCAGCCACGGGCGTCTTCTGCCCCATTTGGTTCTTGTGCGGTCCGATAAAAAGCCGTAAACGGGGTTGTCAATCGCGTCAACAAATGTGTAGATAAACAGAACGAGCGAATATTTCTTCATATCCAACCCGAGCATATCCACATAATAGATTGCCGCAAATGATTTAAACATATTGATGGGTATGGAAGTGCCGAACATAGCAAAACCGTATCTTGCGGGTTTAACGGTTTTTGCAAGTGAGTTTTCCGGTGCCATAGTCTTTCCTCCTATTCAAAATAAATCGGGTTTGATACCGCTCGGATTTTTTTGCCGTGTTTTTTGTAAACCTTGATATATGCGAATTTTGTTTTTTCGATTTTTACGGATTTTTCCTTTATCTCTCTTTCGTCATTATCGGTAACAAGAACGGTTTTTACGGGGTAGCCGCATTTGACATCTATCTCAAGCGGAACTGCTGAGTCATATACAGCCGTGTCGCCCATACGGAATTCGCCGTATTTCAGTAAAACGCGGGGTCCTTTTACGGATTCCGAAACAAAGCAGCGCCCCTGACGGATGCTTCCAAGCAGAGACTCCGCGCTCTGAGCCGGGGAATATACCCCGGTAACGGGGTTTGCGAATTTCACAAGAGGACCCGGTTTGTGGAAATCGCTTCCGCCTACAGCCGGAAGCTTTTTGCCGCTTTTAAGCAGCTCCGTCCAGTAAGCGATACCCCTGATATTTGTCGGGCGCATAGGTCCGTTCCATATTTCCACCATTTCAAAAGCGTCGTCATCGCCCCATTTATACGGGCAGAAGCTGCATTTCGGATGATTGACGGATATTACGGCGCCGAGTGAGCGCGCGTGTGAAATGACGGCATCCATTTCCTCTTTACTGTTTGCGATGAATGAATCGCCGAAGGGTGCGGGCACGCCGAAAAAATTCATATGGCCGTTGTAGTGAGTCCACTCAACCGCGGGGATGAAAGTAACACCGTTAACTGAAGGCAGGTGCAGGTTTTCGGCATAATTGTTATGGTTTGCGAGTGCTGCAAAATCGAGCCCTTTTTTCTTTGCGAGATTGCCTATCTCCGAAGCGTCAAACACACCGTCGGAGGCCCTTGTGTGAATATGAAGGTCGCCGAAAAACAGTTTTTCACCGGCATACTCAAAATCAATATTATATGTAACATTTACGCCTTTATCTTCAATATGGTAAGCCCCGGCAAGGATTCCCCACCTGCCGGGATTGATTTTTTGCGTAAGATATCCGTCTGAGGAAGTGAACTCTCCGACGCTTATTTCACTGTGAGCGCTTCCCGACCAGCCGAGAAACCTTCCGTTCTCATCACTTATGCCTATATCAACGCAGTTAGAGGGTTTAATATCTGAGAAAACGCCTTTGGTCG
>ONON01000116.1 GCA_900319455.1 uncultured Eubacteriales bacterium | reverse complement strand
TGCGACTCTTTTTTTGCGTGAAAACTGCTTCGCACCTCAAAGAGATGATATTTGTGCATATTTGCGGGTTATGACGATGAGGAATACCTGCAAAGATGTGCGAAGGTCGCTATTTGAGGCATTACTGTTTTACGAGTGACTGCCCTTTCGAGTATGGTTTTATTTACCGAGCGGGAGTTTAACCGTCGCTTTGAAAAGGTCGCCGTCAATTTCAATGCCGAGACTGCCGCCTTGAGGAACGGCAAGGTCGCGGGCTGTTGAAAGACTGAGCCCGTTTCCGCCGCTGCGTCAGAAAAGCTTCAGAACGGCGTTATAATCGTCAATGCCGTAATTGCCGACCGTATGCTTCATGGTTTCATAAAAATCAAGCGTTTCGCTTTGTGCACCTTTTACGGTTTTTATGAACGGCCGAAGCCGCCTGAAAATTCGCAGAAGTGTATCGCCACCCGGCGTTCCTTCGGTATAGGGCTGATTGCCTTCAAATACGGAACGTACCATATCGACGGCGAAATCAACAAACAGTATGTCTTTTACCTGCGGGTCGGCATGAGTGAAAAGCAGGCGCGCAACGCCGCCGAGAGTCATCTTGTTAAGGCGCCGGCCGAGAACCGGAATTATTTTTTCAAGCGCGGGAGTCGGTTTTATGCCGAGCTTGCTCATAAAGCGCTTCGGATCATCCTTCATTGCAGTCGCATATGAGCGAAGCATTCTGTCAAACTGTTTTTTCAGGTATTCTTCACCGGTAAGACCTTTTTTATCCCATTCAAATTCGGGAACGGGAATGCTCTCGATTTTTACCGTTTTCTCATCCTCTATAGTAACACGGCGCATAAAAGCGGGGCAACCTATGGCAGAACCCGTGCATACATCGTAGAATTTATTGCCTTTTTCGGTTTCGGTGACATTTATGCTCTGATTGTGCATATGCCCCGTAAAAATCAGATGCACGCCGTTGTCGGCAAGGGTATTGATAAGCCTTTGAGACTGTTCCTCGCGCGCGTCGCCTATAAGCGCAAACACGGGCTGGCCCGGAAGAACGGGGTAATGCTCCATTGCAATCATCATCTGCCCGTCTGCCTCAGCCTGCTTTGCCTGCTTTTCTATCCATGCGAAGAATTCATCATCATAGGGAGCGTTTCTTTTACCGTCAATATCATTGCATATTACAAGCAGGCGCACATCTTCCGAAAGCTGAGCAACATAAGAAAGATGCTTTTGGTTAAACTCGATTGCGTCTTTATAGCCGAAATCTTTATAAAAATCATAAAGTTCGGAGAACTTTGTTCCTTCAATCGGATGTTCGCCTTCATCATCATATGAATGTGAAGAACGGTCAAAATCGTGCCCCGCCGTAACAAGATAAACCCTTTTTCCGCTTTTTTCGCAAAAATCGTGCAGCATCTCCGAAACTGCCCTGTTGCACTCTTTTTCACCCCAATAGGTAAGGTCGCCCGCAATAAGAACAATGTCGGAATCTTGTGATTTTTGAAGCAGGTCGAAAGCAGCTTCGTTTATGGCCTGCGTTTCGGCAAAACATTTCTGTTCAAAATCCATTTTTCTCTCATAAGCTTCACCGTATGCACCGAGAGAGTTTTTGTAATAGTGAATATCCGTAATCAAATAGAACTTCAATGGTTTCATATTATTATCCTCCGCAAAGCGCTGTGTATAAATGAATTAAAATCCGTAGATCAGTTTTGCAGCCTGATTCCAAAACAGCAGAGAAGCTTCGACAAATACTTTCCAGATTTTTACGATAATCAGCTCAATAAACGGAACTGCTCCGATCGAAATGAGCCGGGAGCCCTCTTTTTCAGCAAGCTCGCACGCGGTAAGAACCTTGCTCTCGTATTCTCCGCTTTCGTGAAGCGTGATAACTCTCGGCCCCCAGTTGATCTTTCTCAAAAGTATATGCGGCTTGATACTGGGCGTGTTTACAATATCCACTCCGTTGATTTCTACGGTGAAGCTGTTATAGTGATCGTGCCCGCAGAAGATTGCTCTCACATCGCCGTTTTTGCTCATCGCGTCAAGCTGACCGTGATTATAATAGCCGGGGCAAGGCTTTTCAAAAATATAGCCGTCCTTTACATTGGAATAATCCGGAATCGGCATGAGGTCATAGGTTACGGTTTCGTATTCTCTGACGCCGACGCTGAAATTTTCATTCGCGACAGGGAAAAGTTTATCATAGATTTCCTGCACGATTATATGCTGGAAAACAACAGACAGGACATAGCTTCCGCCGTTTTCGGTTTTAAGCTCCTCCGCCTTTGCCCGATACCATTCAATCTGGTCGGCGTGAACGGAATCATAGCCTTTATCCTCGCCGTCCGCAACGGCCCTGTCACCCGAATCAAAGCAATAAATGTTATATGCTATTTTACTGCCGTCATTTGAATAAACGGGAATACTGCAGGTGCCGCAGCCGAAAAGCTCGGGATTTTCATCGGTTCCGATGAAGTAATCTCTGCCGTACTCTTTGTAAAAAGCGAACATTTCATCAATCGAATAATCGTGCATATAATCATGATTTCCGAAAGTGATAACAAACGGAATCTCCGCCTGCACGAAAATCTCACAGATTTCTTTGATTGCCGCGGGCTGATTTTCGGGCGATGCTTCTGAGAGGTCGCCGCCGAGCACAACAAAATCGGGGTCGGCTTCTTTAAGTGATTCAAGCACAAGCTGCCTGTGGACATCCGGCAGAGGATAATCGCAGTGCCAGTCTGTCAGATGAAGAATGGTGAATTCTCCGTTTTCATTGAATTTCAGATTATTCTGCGCATCCTGCGCAAAAGCCGCTTGCCCGAGCGCAGAGAAAAGAAGCGCCACACAAATAAAAACTGCTGTAAATCTTTTCATTTGTTCTCCTTTACATAAAAGCGTCTGAACATACTGTTGATAAAATTATATTAGATGATTATTATAAAAGCAATAAAATATTTAAACAGTCCGTTTATCGGCATGGCAGTGATTATCATTTCCGTAAAACACGGCGTTTGAAAAGCAATAACAGGTTCAGTCATTAATGTGAAGCCTACGGTACAGGTGCACGCATACAAACACAGCGGCATACTTATTCTCCGATTTTTCCAATGCGGTCTGTATAAAACTATAATCGCGTTCCGATACCTTTAAAACAGCAGAACCGGCTGAAAAAGCTCCGCCGGTTCTGCTGTATATAATATTATTCGCCTTTTCGGGTATGGTTTTATTTACCGAGCGGGAGTTTAACCGTCGCTTTGAAAAGGTCGCCGTCAATTTCAATGCCGAGACTGCCGCCT
>ONON01000125.1 GCA_900319455.1 uncultured Eubacteriales bacterium | reverse complement strand
TCCGGGTGTTTTTACCAAACTGCTTCAGTTCGCAGGTGCTTTCGCGATTGTTTTTTATTACGACAGAATAATGGCGTTTCTGTCGCTGCTCAGCGCGCCGTTTCTGTTTTTCGCCTCACGCGTTCTGATTAAAACCATGCGCAAATACAACGCGAAATTCAGAGAATACAACGGCATGGTTCTTTCATTCAGTGAAGAATCCATAAGGAATATTCAGGTTATAAAGGCGTTTGACCTTACCGACAGATATATTGAGAATTTCCGCGGCACTCTCGAAGCTTACAGAAAGGTGAGGCTGGGATATGAGAAATTCTCCGTTATCACAACATTTGTTTTGTCCGTAATAGGTCTTACGGTTTCATATCTCTGTTACGGCTGGGGTGTTTACAGGCTTTGGCAGGGTGTTATAACATTCGGCACAATGACACTGTTCCTTCAGATTTCAGGCAGCCTCAGCTCGTCTTTTTCCGCTATTGCCGGCCTTGTTCCGGTTGCCATTTCAATCGCCACTTCAGCGGGAAGAATAATGGAGGTTACCGAATACGAAAAAGAATCCGATCCTCATAAAAAAGAAACGATTGAGCTTCTTAAACTCAGCAGAGGTAAAGGCGTTTCGGTCAATATAAAAGATGTTACATTTACATACAGCGACGGTGAAGAACCGGTGCTTAAAAATGTTTCGTTTTCGGTAAATCCCGGCGAAACCATAGCGCTGACAGGCACATCGGGAGAGGGCAAAACCACCTTGCTCAAACTCCTGCTCGGTCTTGTGGAACCGGATTGCGGCGAGCTTTATCTTGAATCCGGCGGCAAAAGGGTGGCAATTTCCGACAGCACGCGCAGAGCCTGCTCCTATGTTCCGCAGGAAATGAGTATGTTTTCCGGCACAATAGCCGAGAACCTTCGGCTTGTAAAAGCCGACGCCGGCGATGATGAACTCAGGGAAGTGCTTGTTCGCGCGGAAATGTGGGATTATGTTTCATCACTTCCTTCGGGGATAAACACTGTTATCGGTGAGATGGGTGAGAATATTTCCGCCGGTCAGGCCCAGCGCATATCAATAGCAAGGGCTCTCCTTAAAAACGCGCCTGTTCTTCTTATGGACGAGGCAACATCGGCTCTGGATTCCGGGACGGAAGCGAAGGTTCTTGCCAACATTATGAAGCATGACCCCGAAAAGGTTTGTATTCTTACAACACACAGAGAAAGTATGCTGCAGTACTGCAACAGGGTTTACCGGGTCAACCCGGACGGCACTGTGACGCAACTGTAAATTATATAAGCAGACAGAGGAATTATGAAAAAACTATCACACAACAGCAGATTTTATGAGTATCTGCTTATGCTGTTTGATGCCCTTGCGGTCAATTTCTCATACGGCATTGTTTTACTGTTGAGATTTGAGGGCTATCTGCATTATATTGACGTGGCTTATGTTCACACATTCAAATGGCTGATTATCCCTTACGCCGTAATCAGCGTTGCCGTGTTTTACGCGTTCAGAATGTATAAGAGCGTTTGGAAATTCGCCGGGTTTGATGAACTTATAAGGGCGTTTTCCGGCAGCGCGGCGGCATCCGTCATTTACAGCATTGTTTCTACGGTTCTTATCCGTATGGCTTACGGCGATTATTACAGCAGAATGCCCTGGACATTTTACATTTTCGGTTTTTTTGTTCAGATGTGCCTTATATGCGGAATACGCCTTGTGTGGCGCTTTCTGTTTGCGCAGAAATCCGCCTTGCGCAAACCGGGCAAAGATATGTATATTTACAGAATACTGCTTATAGGCGGCGGGGAAGCCGGGCGTCTGACTCTGAGGGCACTCAGGCAGGAAAAAGATGTTAACGAGAAAATTGTTGCGATTATTGACGATGACTCCTCAAAATGGGGTAAATACATTGAGGGGGTCAAAGTGGTAGGCGGCAGAGATGATATTCTCAGCGCCGTGAGCAAATATAAAATTGACAGAATATATATTGCGATACCTTCCGCCACACAGGAAGAAAAAAGAGAAATTCTCGGAATATGCAGCGAAACGGAATGCACGCTTAAAAATCTGCCGAGCGTTTACGCATCCATTTTCGGCGAGATAGGTCTGGCTTCTTTTAAAAATGTTTCTGTTGAGGACTTGCTCGGAAGAAACACAATAAGACCCGACCTTGATGAGATTTTCAAATATATTTCAGGCAAAACAATTCTTGTCACCGGCGGCGGTGGCTCCATAGGCAGTGAGCTTTGCAGGCAGATAGCGAGCCACGCTCCGAAATGCCTTGTTATTTTTGATGTTTATGAAAACAACGCTTATGATATACAGCTTGAATTACGCAGAAAATATCCCGGGCTGAACCTTCAGGTTTTAATCGGTTCCGTAAGGGATTCAAGAAGACTTCAGCAGATTTTTGAAAAATATCACCCGGATGTTGTTTATCACGCGGCCGCGCACAAGCATGTGCCGCTTATGGAAGACAGCCCCTGTGAAGCGATAAAAAACAATGTCATAGGCACATATAAAACCGCCTATGCCGCAATGATGAACGGGTGCAAACGCTTTGTTCTTATCTCAACAGACAAAGCCGTTAACCCCACAAATGTGATGGGCGCGAGCAAACGCATTTGTGAAATGGTTATTCAGGCCTTTGACCACAAAATCAAAGAAGGCAAAGCTGATGAAATAATCAGGCTTTTCACGCACACCGAGGAAGACGCCGACAGCATTCCCGTTCCCGAACACTGTGAAACCGAATTTGTCGCGGTGCGTTTCGGCAATGTTCTCGGCAGCAACGGCTCCGTTGTACCCGTTTTCAAAAAGCAAATCGAGCAGGGCGGCCCAATTACGGTAACTCATCCCGACATCATTCGCTATTTTATGACTATTCCCGAAGCCGTGTCGCTTGTGCTGCTTGCGGGAACTTACGCGAAAGGCGGCGAAATATTTGTTCTTGATATGGGTTCCCCGGTCAAGATAGACACTCTGGCGCGTAATCTTATTAAACTTTCGGGGCTCAAACCGGATGTGGATATTAAAATCGAATATACCGGTTTGCGTCAGGGAGAAAAGCTTTATGAAGAAAAACTGATGGCGGAGGAAGGGCTTAAAAAGACCGAAAACGAGCTTATTCACATAGGCAACCCCATACCGTTTGACACAGATGTTTTCAATGAACAGCTTATCAGACTTATGGACGCGTCATACAATAATGATGAAAACATACGCGAGCTCATAAAAGAAACGGTTTCAACATACCGGCCCTCATCAGATCAATAAGGAGAATTGCCATGAAATACCTTTTGGTTGCCGCTCATCCCGATGATGAAGTTCTCGGTGCCGGCGCGGCGATTTATAAACTGACGCAAAGCGGAAACACGGCGGATATATGTATTATGTCCGGCAGCGCGGACGCGAGAGCGTTCAGACCTCAGGATGATGAGCTTGCGGCAGATATGTTCAGAAGCTTTGAAATTCTGGGGATTGAAAAGTCATATATCGGCAGTTTCCCGAACATCAGACTGAACAATGTGGATCACCTTGAGCTTGTCAGGCATATTGAAAACGCGATAAGACAGTCGGCGCCGGATGTTGTTATTACGCATCACCCTGCCGATGTGAACAATGACCATCTGCACACCTCGCTTGCCTGCCAGGCCGCCGTAAGGCTTTTTCAAAGGCAGACCGATATCCCCGCTGTAAAGGAACTCTGGTTTATGGAGGTGCCGTCTTCAACCGAGTGGTGCGTAAACACCGCGTTAAACAAATTTGAACCGGATTTATTTATTGAAATCGGCAAAGACGGGCTGTCAAAAAAGCTGGAGGCACTCAGCGCTTACCGCGGGGTCGCAAGAGATTTTCCCCACCCGAGAAGCCGTGAAGCAATAGAGGGGCTTGCGGCTTACCGCGGCGCACAGTCGGGTTGCAATTACGCTGAGGCTTTTCAGACCGCTTTGCGCAGAATTACTTTTTAAACGGAAGTGTTTTTTTGAACAGGAAGGTTGCCTTAGGTGTTAAAAGAGCTTTTGATATAAGCACTGCCGCCGTCGGCGGTGTTGCCGCCGCGCCGCTTATGCTCGCGACAATGGCGGTTATTCATATTAATTCCCCCGAAGATCCGGTTGTGTTCAGGCAGAAAAGGGTCGGCAGCGGGTGCAAAGAGTTTACAATCTATAAATTTCGCACTATGACAAACGAAAAAGACAGCTCCGGCAATCTTCTTCCCGATGATAAACGCCTTAAGAAATGGGGCAGGGTAATACGCAAGCTGAGCATTGATGAACTGCCGCAGATAGTGAATATTCTTAAAGGCGAAATGTCATGGATAGGTCCGCGCCCTCTGCTCGCGCGTGAAATGGATGTTATGACACCTGAGGAACAGGCTGAAAGGCAATCGGTTTTGCCCGGCGTTACAGGCTGGGAAGCCGTTAATGAAAGCAAGTCGTCATCAAGGCGGAAAATGGCGGAATTTGACCTTGAGTATGTAAGAAATTTTTCGCTTATGTTTGATTTGAAAATAATCGTTAAAACGGCAGTTGTCATTCTGGGCGCCGGCAGGGCACCGGATGAATTAAGAGCCCCGGAATTAAATGAGAACGAAATAATCAATAAATAATATCAAGGGAGAACAATGGTTGCGTCTATTCATCAGCCGGATTACATTTCATATCTCGGTTACTTTTATAAAATCAGCAAGTCGGATGTTTTTGTTTATCTTGATGACTGCCAGTTTTCCAATGACAATATGCACCATTGGAACAGGGTGAAAACTCCGCAGGGCGAATGCAGGCTTAAAATTCCCGTTGAACAGCATCTCGGCGATCTTATTACCGAAGTTCGCACAAGGGATGAGCTCGGCTGGAAAGAAAAACACCTGAAAACCATTGAGATGAATTATTCAAAAGCCGCGCATTTCAAGGATTTTTTTCCCGATTTCAAAGAGATTCTTCTTGCCGGCTATGACAACCTCGCTCAGATGAATATAACCGTTAATAATGAGATTATCCGACGCTTCGGTTTCAATGTCAGAATTATGAAATCATCCGATATGGAGCTTGACACCGTTCGGGAGGAAAGAGTGATTGATATTGTCAAAACTGTCGGAGCGGACACATATCTTTCGGGTAACGGAGCGAGAGCATATCAAATTGAAGAGCATTTTACCGACAACGGCATATCTCTTGTTTATACCGATTATAAACCGATAACATACAGGCAGCTTTGGCCAAAGGCGGGTTTTCTGCCATATATGTCGGTGCTTGATTACATTTTCAACTGCGGCTTTGACTGGGAGTATGTTGAGCGCGCGGTTAACAAACAGCAAAGGGCGTAAGTTACTGTGGAAACAGGCAGTTTTATTGAACTCGGCTTTCAAAAGGGAAAAGAATATTACGGTTTCACCGGGAATATCGCAAGGCTTAATTCGGGCAGAGCGGCAATTTATCACGCCCTGCGCCTTACCGGTTGCAAAAAAATCCACCTTCCGTATTATCAATGTGACACAGTGCGGGATTTTCTTGCTCGCAAAGGCTGTGAAATCGGTTATTACCGCATAGACAGCGCTTTCAATCCGTCAGAGCTGAACGCCGGCGACGGCGAAGCGGTATTGATTGTAAATTATTTCGGAGTTATGTCATCTTCCCGCATGGCAACCTTAGCCGCGAAATACAAGAATGTTATTATTGACAATTCCCAGGCGTTTTTCGCCCCGCCTGCCGAAAACACATACAGTGTATATTCCGCGCGCAAATTTATCGGTGTTCCAGACGGTGCCTATGTTATCGGAAAAGAAGCGCAAAAATATACCGTTGAATATGAGCAGGGATTTTCAAGTGACACATCGCTGTTTTTGCTGCAAAGAATAGAATACGGCTGTGAAGGTAAGGCCTACGGGCAAAGAACACTCAATGAAAAAAGAATTGACTCGGAAGATATAAAGCTTATGTCAAAGCTTACCCGCACAATCCTTGACGGCGCTGATTATGAATTTATAAAAAACAAAAGAAAAGAGAATTTTGAATACGCCGCGAAAATATTTGAGGATGTGAACCGGATTGACCCGATGGTATATTATGACAGAACCTGTGTTCCGATGGTTTATCCGTTATTGTGCGAAGATGAGAACCTTTTGCCGAAACTGATTGAAAACAAGCATTTTCAGGGGCACTGGTGGAGTTATCTTTTAAAAGAAATGCCGGAAGACAGTTTTGAATATTACATTTCAAAATATATCATTCCCGTTACAATCGACCAGCGCTACGGCAAAGAAGAGTTGAATTTTATCAGGAGTCTTGTCAGATGAGCAGCGCGTTACCCGAAACATTTTTAATAGCCGCTTCAGACGGAAAATCACTTATAAATTTCAGAGGTCCCTTTATCCGTTTTCTTGTTTCACGGGGGCATACGGTTATCTGTTCATCCATAGAACCCGAGAGTGAAATGGAAAATGAAATAAACGCACTCGGGGCGCAATACAGGCAGGTTAAAGGCAGCAGAGTCGGAGTCGGAATAGCTGACGGCTTGAAAATGATTAAAGAATACACCCGCCTGTTCAAAGAAATAAAACCGGATATTTGCTTTTTCTATATGAGCAAGCCGACTGTGTTCGGCTCGGCCGCGGCGTATTTATGCAGAGTAAAGCACTTTAACATCCTTGTAAACGGTCTTGAAAACGCCTTTTACAGAACGGGATTTAAAGATTATATTGTCCGTCTTGTTATGACTTTCGGCTACCGTATCGCGGCAAAGCGTGCAGACAATTTCTTTTTCCAGAATAAAGATGATTATAACTACTTTTTGACTCACCGCATCCGTCCGAAAAACAGCACCGCGGTCGGAGGCTCCGGTGTGGACACGGAGCATTTCTCAAAACAGCCTCTGCCAAACGAACCCGTGTTTTTGATGGTTGCCCGTCTGTTGTTCAGCAAAGGCATAAGGGAGTATCTTGAAGCGGCGTCGGCTTTAAAAAAAGAGTACCCGGATGTGAAAATAATGCTTGTGGGCGGGCTTGACAGCAATGATGAATCCTTGAGCGAAGATGAGCTTAACCGCTATATCGGGAATTCCGTAATCGAATACTGCGGATATACCGAGGATGTGCGGCCTTTTCTCGCCGCGTGTTCGGTGTTTGTTCTTCCGTCTTACCATGAAGGTATGCCGAGAAGCGTGCTTGAGGCTATGGCAACAGGCAGAGCGGTTATAACAACCGATGTTCCCGGATGCAGAGAAACCGTAACGGACGGAGTAAACGGCTTTGTTGTGCCAAAGGGGGAAAGCGGGGCTCTGGCTCAAAAAATGGCTTTGCTCGCGGGCAACCCCGAAATGCGGAAAAATATGGCGGAGCAGTCATATAAAATCTGCCTTGAAAGGTTTGAAGTCGGCAAAGTCAACACACTGATGTATGACAAAATGATTAATTCTTTTAAAAACTGAGGTAATAATAAATGTTCAGCACCCTGTATGAAAATCTTCTTACAAAAAAAGAAAAGCTCTCGCTTGTGGGCCTCGGTTATGTGGGTATGCCGATTGCCGTGGCGTTTGCTGAAAAAGTTAATGTAATCGGTTTTGATCTTAACAAAAAGAAAATCGAGATGTATAAAAGCGGCATTGACCCCACAAATGAGGTCGGCAACGACGCAATTAAGAACACCCGTGTTTGTTTTACGGCGGATGAAACAAAACTTCGCGAGGCAAAATTCCATATAGTTGCCGTTCCTACGCCGGTAAATGACGATCACACTCCGGATCTTTCCCCTGTGGAGAGCGCGAGCGCAATTCTCGGCAGAAATCTCACAAAGGGCTCCGTTGTGGTGTTTGAATCAACGGTTTACCCCGGTGTTACAGAAGAAATATGTGTTCCGATACTTGAAAAAGAATCGGGTCTTAAATGCGGAACGGATTTTAAAGTCGGTTATTCGCCCGAAAGAATCAATCCCGGAGATAAAGTTCACCGCCTTGAGACAATCACCAAAATAGTGTCAGGTATGGATGATGAAACTCTTGACTGCGTTGCTGAGGTTTATGAGCTTGTTGTCAGGGCGGGCGTTCACAGGGCGCAGAGCATAAAGGTGGCAGAGGCGGCAAAGGTTATTGAGAACAGCCAGCGCGACATAAACATAGCCTTTATGAATGAGCTTTCCATAATATTCAATAAAATGGGCATAGATACAAAATCCGTGCTTGAGGCGGCGGGAACAAAATGGAATTTTCTGCGTTTCTCACCCGGCCTTGTCGGCGGCCACTGCATAGGAGTTGACCCTTATTATCTGACTTATAAAGCCGAAATGCTCGGCTACCACAGCCAGATTATTCTCGCAGGCAGGCGAATTAATGACGATATGGGCAAATATGTTGCCGAGAACACCGTTAAAAACCTTATTGCCGCCGAAAAGGCGGTGCGCAACGCGAAAGTTGCGGTGCTCGGTTTCACTTTTAAAGAGAACTGCCCCGACACAAGAAACACCAAAGTTATTGACATATGCAGGGAACTGCGCGAATACGGCATAGAGCCGACAATCGCCGACCCTGTCGCGGATTTTGAGGAAGCCGAAAATCTTTACGGTGTAAAATTTACCGATATTGAGAAAATAAAGGATATGGATGCCGTTATAGTCGCGGTTGCTCACAACTGCTTTAAGGCTCTTGAGATGAAAGATATTGAAAAACTTTTCGGCAACGGAGAAAAAGTACTTGTTGATGTTAAAGGCATTTTTGACCGCGAAAAATATGAAGCGGCGGGCTACACTTACTGGAGACTTTGATTGAGAGGTATTTACAGTGGGATATTCCGATATTATTTTTCCCGAAAACACGCTGTTTCTTGTTACGGGCGGCGCGGGTTTTATAGGTTCAAATCTGTGCGAGGCGCTGCTCCGGCTCGGCTGCCGAGTGCGTTGCCTTGATGACCTTTCAACAGGCAAACAGGAAAATGTTGATATTTTTATCGATAATCCGCGTTATGAATTCATTAAGGGCGATATAAAGGATCTGAACACCTGTATGAAGGCTTGCGAGGGGGTCGATTATGTTCTTAATCAGGCTGCCTGGGGATCTGTGCCGAGAAGTATTGAAATGCCGCTTTTTTATTGCGCAAACAATATTCAGGGCACGCTCAATATGCTTGAGGCGGCAAGGCAAAACGGAGTAAAAAAATTTGTTTACGCGTCGAGCTCATCCGTTTACGGCGATGAACCCAAGCTTCCCAAAACCGAAGGCAGTGAGGGCAATCTCCTTTCACCATACGCGCTTACAAAAAGATGCGATGAGGAATGGGCAAAGCAGTACACCCTGCACTACGGCCTTGACACATACGGCCTTCGCTATTTCAATGTTTTCGGCAAACGCCAGTCTCCCGACGGCGCGTACGCGGCGGTAATACCCAAGTTTATCAAAATGCTTATGAACGGTCAGGCGCCCACAATAAACGGCGACGGCAGGCAAAGTCGCGATTTTACATACATTGAAAATGTTATTGAAGCTAATCTCAAAGCCTGCCTCGCGCCTCACGAAGCGGCGGGGGAAGCCTTCAATATCGCCTACGGCGGCAGAGAATACCTCATTGATATTTACTACGGGCTCACAAAGGCGCTTTGTGTCGATATTGAACCCGAATTCGGGCCCGACAGACCCGGCGACATAAAACACAGCAACGCGGATATCTCCAAAGCAAAGCGGCTTCTCGGCTATTCACCGGAATGGTCATTTGAGCGCGGCATTGAAGCGGCTGTTGAGTGGTATAAGGAGAATCTTTAATGAAGGAATACGGAAAGATTTCCGTGCTGATGGGAATATATAACTGCGAAAGCACATTGTGCGAAGCGGTTGAATCAATAATCAACCAGACCTACACAGACTGGGAGCTGATTATGTGCGATGACTGTTCAACAGACTCAACATATTCATTGGCAAAATCCTACGCGGAAAAATATCCCGAAAAAATCATCCTTCTCAAAAATGAAAAAAACTCAAGGCTCGCTTTTACGCTTAACAGGTGCCTTGAAGAGGCAACAGGTAAATATGTTGCGCGAATGGACGGCGACGACAAATGCCTGCCCGAAAGATTTGAAAAACAGCTTGAATACCTTTTTGTGCATAAAGACGCAGTCCTTGTGGGAACGGCCATGCAGCGGTTTTACAATGACGGCACATACGGCGCGACAGCCCGCTGCCCCGCTGAGCCGGACAGGTTCACTCCGCATAAAAACGGGCCGTCGTTTAATCATGCGACAATTCTCGCGTATAAAAGCGTGTTTGACGCTCTAGGCGGTTATACCGTTTGCGCAAGAACCGTCCGCGGGCAGGACAGAGACCTTTGGTTCCGTTTTTTTGCCGCAGGTTACAAAGGCGTTAATATGCCGGATGCCCTCTACCTTGTGCGCGAGGATGTCGAGGCGGTCGGCAGGCGGACTTTCAAAGACAGATACATTTCATTTCAGACTGAGATTTACGGTTACCGGTTGCTGGGCTATCCTCTGCGCTGGTATATTATGCCGGTTATAAGGCTTTCAAAAGCGCTTGTTCCGCGCAGATTTCAGCTGTTATACAGAGATTTTCAGACAAAAAAACATAATAAAAACATTCGCGGCTGAATATATTTTATGAAGGGAGACGGGTATGAACACCATATCGAAAATAAAAAACACAATAAAGCAAAATGATTTCGCCCGAATCCTTATTGAAGAACACAAGCGCAAAAAATATACCTCACTTGCCGAAAAAGTTTCCGACAGGGAGTTTATTGAGAAACTTTATGAAAAACGAATCGGCAGAAAACCGGACCTTGACTCGCCGCAAACCTTTACCGAAAAACTGCAGTGGTTAAAGCTTAATTACCGTAACCCCGATATTCCCCGTGCTTCCGACAAATATGAGGCAAAAAAATATATCGCCGAAAAAGGATTTTCGGATTTGCTCATTCCGACGCTTGCGGTTTATGACAGTGCCGATGAAATAAACCTTGATGAACTGCCCGATGAGTTCATAATCAAAGCAACACACGGCAGCGGCTGGAATTATATTTGTAAAAACAAGCAGACATTTAATCTCAAAGCAAAGAAAAAAATAATGAATTCCTGGCTCAAACAAAATCTGTATGTTTACGGCAGAGAGCGGAACTACAAAGAACAAAAGCCGCGCCTTATTGTCGAGCCTCTTATTGATGACAAACCGCTTGTTGATTATAAATTTCTGTGCTTCAACGGCGAATGCAAAGCGGTGCAGGTAAATCACGATTACGCCGGCGTTCATTATGTTGATTTTTATGACAGCGAGTGGAATCTGTTTCCCGATATGAGTTCCGGAACAGCTCCGGTGTCCGGCAAACCGCTGCCGAAGCCCGCAGCTTTCGGCAAAATGAAAAATACTGCGGAAAACCTCGCGAAAAGCTTTATATTTGTAAGAGCGGATTTGTACGATACTGACGGCAGAATATATTTCGGTGAAATGACATTTTTCCCCGGAAGCGGCTTTTGGCACATAACACCCGAAAAATATGACAGAATGTTCGGCGAATGGCTGGAAATCAAGGAGTTAATTGATGAAGAAAACACTGAAAAAATTTGAATATTTCATCAATGGCCTTCCTCTAAAATTGTATTTGTTTAAAATCGGTTACAGCGAAAAAAATGCCATAAAGAAGAAAATCAGTTTGTATGATTGCGTTCAATGGTCTGAAAGCCGTCAAAAGGAATTTGACGATTTTTGGGTTGAAAACTACGGCAAAAAGATTAAACCTTATTGGAATAAATTATATGAAAGCATAAACGGCGTATATCATTATGACTATTTTCCCGAAATGCTTTATTCAACTGAACTGGAACCTCTGCTTAACCCTGCGGAATACTGTAAGGTTTTCAGTGATAAAAGCATAACAGAGATTGTTTACGGCAAAGCGCAGGGCGTTTCGTTTCCAAAAACATTGCTTTTAAAATGCAATGGCAGTTACCTCGACAGTGAAAGGTCGATTCTTTGTTATGACGATGCCATTCAATCTATTTTAAATGCAGGTGTATGTCTTATAAAACCTACTGTTGAAACGGGCTCAGGCAAAGGTGTAAAGTTTTTGAATATAGTTAACGGCAAAGATATAGAATCAGGCGAAAAAATAAAACAAGTTTTAAATAATTATAAGAAGAATTTTATAATTCAGCAAATTGTTAAAAACAGCAATGCTCTTAATGAATTATATCCGAATTCACTTAATACTTTCAGAATTATTACCTTTATTGTTAACGGCAGAATAAAAACTGCCCCCGTTTCTTTAAGAATAGGGGCAGGAAATAATAAAGTTGACAATATTCATAAAGGTGGGCTTGTAGTCGGAGTTAACTTCGACGGCACTTTGAAAAAATACGCATATCAACTTGGATATGGCGATAATTCAGCTAAGTTTAGCGAACATCCGGACACGGGGGTTGTTTTTGATAATTACTATGTTGGCAATATTCAACAAATGATTTCAGTTGCAGTCAAACTGCATGAGATAACTCCTCAGTTAGGCATAATTTCATGGGATCTGACATTTGATGAAAATGACAATGTTGTTTTAATTGAGGCCAATTGTAAAGAACAGTCCGTCTGGTTTCCGCAGATAATCAATGAATGCCCTCTGTTCGGTGAAGATACGCAATATATGATTAACAAAATCAGGCATTAAATATGAAAAAGATTAAATTGCTTTTCATTCTTGAAAATCTGTCCAGCGGCGGTGCGGAAAAAGTTCTTGTAAATCTTGTCAACAATATGAATTTTGAACAATTTGATATAACTGTTTTAACTTTGTTCTGTGACGGTCAAAACGCTGACAGTTTGAAAAAAGATATAGAATATGTCTCTTTAAAACGCAAAAAGTTCAAAGGAATCAGACTGTTTACTAAGTTTTTCCCGAAAAGGTTGCTTTATAAACACTATATAAAAACCGATAAATATGACATCGTTGTCGCTTTTATGACGGGTGTTCCTGCTTTTGTTGCATCAGGAGCCAAATCTAAAAAAATTGCCTGGCTTCACGGAGAATTTTTTAAAGAAAAAAAGATATATAATTTTGGCCTGAAGTCTGTTTATAAAAAGTTTAATGCAGTGGTCGGTGTTTCCGATTATGTATGCAAAAGCTTTAAAAAAGCAATAGGTTCGGCAATAAATCCAATAACAGTTTACAACACCAATGATGTCGCAAAAATCAAAGAGCTTTCCATTGAAGATTGCCCGGTTGCCTTCAAAAACAATTCACCCGTTATCTGCTCTGCCGGACGGTTGGTTAAAGAAAAGGCGTATGACCGCCTGATTAATGTTGCCGCGCGGCTGAAAAAAGAGGGCTTTGATTTTAATCTTGTTATTGTCGGTGACGGCGAAAAACGCGATGAACTGCGAAAGCAGGTGGAAAATCTCAACGCGTGCAAGTATATCCGTTTTACCGGCTATGATGCCAACCCGTATAAATATCTCAGGCAATCCGATATTTTTGTATGTTCTTCTTATACCGAGGGGCTTTCAACAGCCCTTACCGAGGCTGTCATTCTCGGTCTGCCCTGTGTTTCAACAAATGTTTCGGGAGCAAAAGAGATTTTAGGCGAAAACAACGAATACGGAATTGTTACCGAAAACAGTGAGCAGGGGATTTATGAGGGAATAAGAAAAATGCTTGAAGATGAGAATATCCGCCGGCATTACAGCCAAAAGGCAACAGAACGCTCGGTGTTATTCAATACCGAAAACACGGTTAAGCAGGCGGAAGATCTTTTTAAATCGTTAATTAACAACGGAGCCGCGTTTCGCGTGAAATAAACTCAACAAAGGAGGTTTAACGGCATTGGTATTCTGGGTAATGTTAATATGGATATTTGCCGTAACATACCTCTTTGAGCCGAGGCTCTGCCCGCGAACGCTCGCGGATGACGGAGTATATGATTACAGGGCGACGGTCGGTTTCAGCGTTCTTGTGTTTTCCGTTCCTTTGTTTTTTATTGCGCTTCGCAGCGGATTTATTGACACGGCGTCTTACATCGGCACATTCAACAACGCGCCCTCGGATATGTCGCAGTTCAATGATTTTATAAACAAAACCGATAAATCCTATTTTTTCTACGCGCTGATGATGTATTTTAAAAACTATATCAGTGATAACGCCCAATGGTGGCTCGCCGCTATCGCTGTTTTTCAGAGTGTTCTTGTTATGAGAACTTTTCGCAAATTCTCCTGTGATATGGGTCTTTCGGTTTTTTTGTTTATGGCTTCGGGCATAGTTTGCAGCTGGATGTGCAACGGCATACGCCAGTTTATAGCGGTTGCCGTCATTTTTGCCTGCACTCAGCTTTTAATTGACAAAAAGTGGTTAATATATATACCCGTTGTTCTTCTTATGATGGGAGTTATGCCCATAACATCCCGTTTCGGGCTGCCGACACCTCCGTGGTATCTTTGCGGAGTGCACCAGTCAACGCTTGTTATGCTGTTGGGCTGTTTCTTTATTCAGGGCAAGGCGTTCAGCAAAAGGGTGTGGCTGCTCGCGGGCATTTTCGCGGTGCTTGTTATATCTGGCGGATTGGATAATGCTCTTGACACTTCAGTTGAGAACACCACCTATGTTAAAGATATGGAATATGTTGACGCCGACACAGGCACAAGTTGGTTCAGGGTTATGGTTGAATCCGTTCCCTTCATTATGGCGTTTGTTGCCCGCAGAGAGATTAAAAAAGAGGAGAATCTGCCGCTGGTTATCGCTTTATCGGTCAATGCGTCGGTTGTCACAACCTTTCTCTATATCGCAAGCGCTTTTACAAGCGGCATATATGTAGGCAGGCTGCCGATTTTTACCGAGATGTATAACTTTATTTTGATGCCGTGGCTTATTAAGCACCCTTACAAAAAATACAGGCAGCAATTTACAATAGCAATGCTTTTGGGCTATGCCGCTTATTTTTATTATCAGGTTAATATGACTTGGGCAAATGTTCCGTATCAAAGTGAATTGCTCGGAATTAATGTCTGATTGGAGCGCGTTTATGAGGCTGTTTTTAAGAGATTGGCAGGTTGCATACAGACTGTTACCGTCGGGCAGTGTTTTTACAGATAAAAATACGCCGTTTATTGCAATACCCAACACAAAAAGATACACCGCGGCAGATCCGTTCCTTTTTAATTACAACGGCGTAAAGTACCTTTTTGCCGAACTGTTTGATAAAAAAGAGAATATCGGCAAAATAGGCTGTTGCGTTTTTGAAAACGGCAGGTTTTCCGATTGGCATTTAATAATAGAAGAACCTTATCATCTTTCATATCCGAACATTTTTTCTTTTGAAAACAACATATTTATTGTTCCGGAAGCGAATGAGAGCAAAACCGTTTACGCGTATAAGGCGATTGAGTTCCCTTATAAATGGCAGAAGTGCGAACCGATTGTTACGGGAAGAAAGTTTGTTGATACAACATTTTTAAATTATAATAACCGCAGTTTAATGTTTACTTATGAAATTATTCCGGATGACAGTAAAAAACTGTTTGTTTACGCAATAGATAAAAAAGGCAGATTGAGCGATTATTATGATAATTATGTTTCGGATGATGACTCATCCTCGCGGCCCGGCGGAAATTTTTTTGAATTTAACGGCAAATTGATTCGTGTATCGCAGGATTGTGAAAAAGATTACGGTTCCGCCTTGGTTTTCAGTGAGATTTGCGAATGTTCGGAAAAGGCATATACCGAGAATAAGATTCTTCATCTGTCTCCGAACGACATTTCAATAAACAAGAAGTTTATTTCGGGCATACACACATATAATGCCGACAGTGAAATGGAAGTAATTGATTTTCATACCGTTGATTTCAGCGTCACTACACAGATGAGAAGAATAAAAAACAAATTGAGGCGCGTCAGATGACACAACAGCTTATCAGTGTTATTATTCCGGTTTATAATCTTGAAGAGTACATCGTCAGAACTCTCAACAGCGTTTTTTCACAGACTTACAGCAATATTGAGGTCGTTGCCGTTGATGACGGTTCAACCGACAAAACACCGTCTTTGCTTGATGATTACGCCGAAAAAGAAAGTCGGCTTAAAGTGATTCACAAGAAGAATGAAGGCGTTTCAAAAGCAAGGATGGCGGGCGTTGCGGCGGCAGCGGGAGACTATATCGGTTTTGTTGACGGCGATGACCTTATTGACCCCGATATGTATGAGCGCCTTCTCAATAATGCCGTAAAATACAAGGCCGAAATTTCACACTGCGGCTACAGGCTGATAAGACCGGACGGCAGTGTCGATTTTTTCTACAATACAGGCGAAATTATTCTTCAGAATAATGAGCAGGGCATTTTTGACCTGCTGAGCGGCTCGAAAATCGAGCCGGGACT
>ONON01000015.1 GCA_900319455.1 uncultured Eubacteriales bacterium | reverse complement strand
GGCACATTCAGCGGAAGGTATCAGGGGCTTAAAGTGTATTTGTGCGCCGGGTTTGACAAGCCTTTGAGCGCGGTGAGCGTTGAAGGCGCCGAAGCGGTTTTGCGTTTTGATGAAAATGAGTTCACGCTCAAAGCCGCCGTGAGTTTTGTAAGCGCCGAAAACGCCGAACGGAACCTTGTTGCCGAAACGAGGGACAAAGCCTTTGACGAAATAAAAACCTCCGCCGTTGACGAATGGGAAAAACGGCTTTCTTCCGTAAAAATCGAGGCGGATGACGAAACAAAAGAGATTTTTTACACCGCTCTTTACCACTCAATGATTATGCCCACCGATTTCACCGACGCAAACGGCGAATATCTCGGCTTTGACAAAGCGGTTCACACGGCGGACGGCTTCACCTACAGAACGGATATGTCGCTTTGGGACACCTGCCGCACAACCCATTCGCTGTTCACGCTGGTTGCTCCCGATATTCAGCGCGACTGTATTGAAAGCCTGCTGCTTATGGCACGGCAGGGCGGTGTTTTGCCGCGCTGGCCCATGGGCGCCGGGTACTCCGGCTCGATGTTCGGCAACCCCGCGAACATTGTGCTGGCCGAAAGCTACCTCAAAGGCTTTGATTTTGACGCGCGCGAGGCTTATGAGTATATGCGTGACTGTGCCGACGGGAAAATCGGCAACGGTGACCTTAAAAACGAAATAAACCTTTTTAATGAATACGGCTACCTGCCCGACGATCTGTGCGGCAGATACTCGGTGTCGAAAACTCTCGAATACTCATGGGAGTGCGATGCCGCGGCAAGGCTGGCTCTCGCTCTGGGCGAAGAGGAGGATTATGAGAGATTCTCCGCCCGGGCGGAAAACTATAAGAATATATGGGATAACGAAAACAGGTATTTCGCGCCGAGAAACTCCGACGGAAGCTTTGAGAAATTCACCCCTTACATAACCTCGTTTTTTGACGATATTTTCGGCACGGATTTCTTCAGGGCGTATTGCGAGGGCGGAGCGAGACACTGGCGCTGGAGCGTTCAGCACAACCCCGCGGGGCTTATTGACCTGTTCGGCTCAAAAGAATATTTTGTAAGCGAACTTGAAAAATTTATGCAGGACGCTTCCGCCCGGCGCGCGGCTCTTGACCCGGGCAGCGGCTTCTGGATAGGCAACCAGCACGACATACACACGCCCTATCTCTTTAATGACGCGGGCAGACCGGATTTGACGCAGAAATGGGTACGGTGGACTCTGAGAAACAGGTTTTCAACCGATATTGACGGGCTTGACGGCAACGATGACGGCGGAACTTTAAGCGCGTGGTATGTGTTCTCCGCTCTCGGGTTTTATCCCGACGCGGGCACGGAGTTTTACAAATTGGGCTCGCCTGCCGTTGACTCGGCGGTTATCACTCTTGAAAACGGCGGAGTTCTGAAAATCACCGTGAACAATCAAGGTGAAAAAAATATTTATACAGAGTCGGTAACCCTTAACGGGGAGCCGCTTGACGCCTGCGAATTCGCTCACGCCGATATTTCGCGGGGCGGCGAGATAGTGTTCAATATGACAGACAGGGTAAAGGTGTGATTATGGAAAAAAACGCGAAAGAGCGCGCGGCGGCACTGCTTGCCGAAATGACGCTTGAGGAAAAAATATATCAGGTTACCGCGGATATGATTTTTGAGGTTGACGGCGAATACGAAAAAAAGCGCAACCCCATGCACGGCAGTTACCGCAACCCCGGCCATTTTATGCACCACACAAGGGAGAAGCCCGCCGGCCCCGCCGAGGTTACAAAACAGATAAATGAGGATGTAAGGCACAGTATTGAAGCCCAGCCTCACTCAATTCCGCCCATTGAAAACGGCGAGGCTCTGCACGGCGCTCAGTGGGGTATGTGCACAAACTTCCCACAGCCGATAGGGCTCGCGTCAACATTTAACCCCGAACTTGTTGAGGAGGTTGCCGGCGCCATAGGCAGAGAATGCGCCGCCGCGGGCGTGCGCCAGGTTTTTTCTCCCGTTGTGAACATTGTGAGAGACTGCCGCTGGGGCAGAACGGTTGAAACCTACGGCGAGGATGTAAAGCTCACGGGCGATATGGGCGCGGCAATGTGCAGGGGCTTGCAGAAAAACGGAGTGATTGCCACGCCGAAGCATTTTGCCGACAATTACGGCGCGGGCGGCAGAGACTCAAACTATTCCGACACCTCGGAGCGCACAATGAGAGAGGTTTTTCTTCCTCCGTTCAAAGCGTGCTTTGACGCGGGAGCGCAGTCGGTAATGGCGGCGTACAACGCGTGGGAGGGCGTTCCCTGCTCCGCGAACAGGCGCCTGCTCACAGGTATTCTTCGTGACGAATGGGGCTTTGAGGGCTTTGTTGTCTCCGATTATTCGGGAGTTGAAGGCGTTTACAGCGCTCACCGCTGTGCGGAAAACTATCCTCAGGCCGCCGCCAAGGCTCTGAAGGCGGGGCTTGATGTTATTCTGCCGTATGATTCATACGGTGCCGTGCTTGAGGCGGTTGAAAAAGGATATATAACGGAAAAAGAGCTTGACAGGAACGTTTTGCGCGTTCTCACCGCCAAATTCAGCATAGGCCTTTTTGACGGGCCGTATAAAAATCCGGACGAGGCGGAAAAAACCGTGCGGTGCGACGAACATAAGGCACTTGCGCTTAAAGCCGCGAGGCAGGCGGTTATACTGCTGAAAAACAACGGCGTTTTGCCGCTGAAAAAGGATAAAATCAAAAAAATCGGCGTGTTCGGTCAGAGCGCGAATCTCATCCCCATCGGTTCAAACTACTCCGGCCCCTACGGCACACCGTGGCAGGGCGACGACGCTCCCGCTCCGCTTGAAGCTTTGCGCGAATTTCTGGGTGACACAGTTCAGGTTGTTTTTGCCGACAGCGCCGAAATTGAAAAAATTGCCCCGCAGTGCGACGCCAACATTTATTTCACCTCGATTATTGAGGGTGAGGGCAGTGACAGAAGCAGCCTGAAACTTCCGGATGTTACGCAGTTTAAAAACCGTGACGGCGAGGGCGGCCTTATTGTGGACGCGGCAAAACAGGCAATCACCGACAATCAGGAGCAGTCAATTAAAAAAATGTTTGCCGCCAACGCCTGCGGCGTTGTTGTGCTTCAAAACGGGGCTCCCGTTGACATGACGGGCTGGATTGACGACGCGGGAGCAGTAATTGAGTCGTGGTACCCGGGCGAGCAGGGGGCGAGAGCCGTGGTTGAAATCCTTTTCGGCATAACAAACCCGTCGGCGAAACTTCCGCTGACAATACCGAAAAGCGTCGGCCAGCTGCCGCTTTATTACTCATACAAACCGAGCGGCAGGGGCTACGCCTACTGCGACAGCGACGGCAAACCGCTTTACCCATTCGGCTTCGGGCTGAGCTATACGGAGTTTGAAATCATAAACGCCGCGGCGGAAGCGCGCGGGGGCGGAGTTGAGGTGGAATTTGATATTAAAAACACCGGCTGCTGTGACGGCGCTCAGGTTGTTCAGCTTTATCTCGGCACATACAACTGCGGTGTAGCCCGCCCGCTTAAAGAGCTTAAAGCCTACAAACGGGTTGAACTTAAAAAAGGCGAAACGCGAAAGGTTGCCCTGCGCCTTGAAAAAGAGGATTTCGCTTTTTATGATGAGGAAATGCGTTTCGGCACTCACAACGCGAGGCACAGGCTGATGCTCGGCACATCTTCGGATGACATAATATGTGAATTTGAGGTTGAAACAAAAAACGGAAAAATAACGGTTGCTCAATAAATAACGGCAAAACGCCCGCCTGACAAAGACGGGCGTTTATTTTTATTCAAGCAGCCATTTGGTAAAAAGTATTGATGTTTTTTCATCACTGCCGTATTTCGCGTAATAAACAGTGAAAAGCGAGTTGTCAGGCAGCATTACCGTCGCGGGATAGCCGAGGTCGTCGTCGGCGCCGTCAAACAGCTTATATTCCTTTTCGGAAATGCAGCCGTCCGGCAAAACCTCCCTTGCGTAAATTCCGTAGTCGGGAACGCGCCTGCCGTAGGTCAGAATAATTCTGCCGCCCGCGTTGCACAGGTGCGGGGGCGAGCCGCATATTCCCGTTTGTTCCCATTCGCTCCATGTTCTGCCTCTGTCGGCGGAAAATGTTTTGAACATTGTAAAATAATCGTCATTTTCCTCAAGGTGCGCGCGAAAAAGAGCCATAATTCTTCCGCCGGGCAGTTCGGCGCAGTGAACCTCATGAAAACTGTCCGCCGTGAAGCCGCCGGGTATGGGGCAGTCACCCGTTTTTACAAAGGTTTCGCCGCCGTCGGCGCTTGTGTAAACCGAGAAAACATCGGCGGCGTAAAGCTCTTTGCCGAGGTAGAACACCGTGCCGTCGGAGAGCGCAACGGGGCCGTGCGGAGTGTGAACGGGTATTTTCTTTTCATCGCCCGGCTTTTCGCCGTAATCATATAAAAAGCGGTAAAAACAGCCGCCCTCCCTGTCGCTTTCGGGCAGGCGCGAATATTCCTTTACAAGGGCAACGCCTTTTTCTCCCGAATCTTCACAAATCCAGTCAAGGTAATCGTTCTCATAGTTGCGGGCGGGGTGCGACGCCCTTGTTACAAGCATTTTCCCGTTGCCGATATACAGTATGCCGGGGTCGCGTTCATCAAGGTAACCACCGCCTGTAAGCGAGGGGAGCGAAAAAGATTCTCCGCCGTCGCGGCTTTTCAACAAAACCACCCTGCCGAACGGGCATAAATGCCCCGCGCGAAAACCGGAGAACACAACATAAACAACCCCGTTTTCATCAACACAGGCGGAGGGCCAAGCCTGATAGGCGAAAAAGCTTTTACTGTTGCGGAAGACAATGCCCTGTTTGATAATTTTCATTTTATCACCTTAAGGTTTTATTTTTTCAATATTGAGCGAATATATTTCACAAAGTTCCGTTCCGCTTTTGCCGTTAAACTCAAAACGCAGTTCCTCACGGCAGGCAGGGGCGGCAAACTCAAAACGGTTTGTTCCGGAACCGACGGGCAGAGCACCGTTTATGGTAAGCTTTTCGCCGAGATAAACAGCCAGGCCTGTTTCGGCGTTTTGTGAACCGTTCAGAGTTAAAATGTAATTTCCCTTTTCAAAATCAACCGGGCTGAAAACAAAGCCGGAGCCGTTTGTTATGCCTTTTGCGGCAAAACCGCTCTGCGTTTCAGTAACATAAGCTCCGCCGTAAAAACGGCAGGCGTTCAACGGGCTTTTTATATGCGAGGGCAAAAGCTTTTCAACAAAGCCGTTTGTTGCCGGTTTTGCCTGTTTAATAACGCCGCTTGTTTCATCAACCTCAATGCGCTCAACCCTTGCCCTGCGTGAAAACCGCGAGTTGTTTGAAGACGCGTGATAAAAAACAAACCATTCGCCGTTGATTTTGATTATTGAGCCGTGATTGTTCCAGGAGGAAGGGTCGCAGCCGGTGTTGTCAATCACCGTGCCCATACGCTCATAAGGGCCGTAGGGCGTCGCGGCGAGGGCGTAATCGAGTTTTGTGGGGCGCGCGCCGCTGTTGGGGTATTCGGGTGAATACTCCGAGGCGTAAATCAGGCAGAATTTATCTCCGGCTTTTCGTAAAGACGAGCCTTCGTGAAAGCCCTGCGCCCCGTCTTCATTTGTTAAAATGCGTTCGCGCACGGTCTCCGGCTTCAGGGTGCATAAATCTTCGCAAAGCTCGCCCATACGCAAATTGAACTGCCCCCAGGTGTAGTAAATATGCCCCTCACACTCCAGCACGGAGGGGTCTATTCCTTCAATGGGTTTGCCGTTTAACATTATCTGCCTTGCGTTTGTGAAAGGGCCTTCGGGGCGGTCGCTTTCCGCCACACCCTCGGTGCCGTCGGAAAGGCAGAAGAAAAGGTAATATTTTCCGTTATGAAAAAGGGCGTCCGGGGCATAGAGAACGGCGTTTGACCACGGCACATCGTCAACGGTGAAGCTCACGCCGTGCTGTACCCAATCGGTCAGGTCATTGAGAGGGGCGGAATAAACCCGGTATTCCCCGCTGCAGTATCCGCCGTCAAAAAGGTCGTTTGAACCGTAAAGATAAACCCTGTTGCCGAAAACCTTCGGCTCGCCGTCGGCTGTGTATATGCCGAACGGCAAAAACGGGTTGAGCCCCTTGGGTTGCTCGCCGTATTCTTTTTGATTTTTCATAACCGGAACTCCTTTTGTAAGTATTATAACAGTGTGAGCAAACAGGGTTTTGTCGCGGGGAATGTTGCGCGCCCGGCAAAACCGCAGTTTTATTATTTACAAACACAACCGGGAATTGTACCTGAACGAACGCCCCGCCGTTGGCAAGGCTGTATGTGCAGTGTATTTTGGCAACAATCACTCTGCTGTTTATCATATTAAAGTTGATTATCATCCGTTTATAAAGTTTTTGCGGACAGTTTTCTTCCGGCTTTTCCGGATTTTGGACAGAGTGAGATAAATAATTTTCACCGTAAAACCGCAGCGAGCCGCATTCAAGCGGCTCGCTTATTGTTTATTGAATTTTAAGGTCGTCCGCTTTTACCGTCGCGCCGTCTGCCGTGCCGCTGACGGTTATGGCGACGCTGTCGCCTTTTGAGAGAATAATCGCATCTTCACACTCGGCGGCGGAAATCGAATAGTAAGTGCTGCCCTGCGCGAGCTTTACATAATAAACCGTGTTGCCGCCTATTACCGCCTCGCGGATGTCGGCAACGGTGCCCGTAATCGCGCCTTCGGGCGCCGCAGGCTTTTCGGGGGCTGCGCCGCCTTCGGGTTTGGTGTTTGCGTCGGTGCCGGGGGCGGTTTTGTCGGGCGCTGTGCCGTTTGCCTCGTTTTCAATCTGATCCTCAACATCCTCGGCGTCAATGTTTGTTTTTATGCCGTTGCTCTCAAGGTCGTCAATGTATTCTTTGAGGCAGGAGGTCATATTGTCTCCGGTGGCGCCGATTTTGTTGTATTGGCGAACATTTATAAGAGCGTACTGCTGAACAATGCTTGAAGCGTCTTTGAGCGAGAGGAAGTAGGTGGGCTCGCCGCCTATGTTGAGAAGAAGCGGGAAGGTCGCGGTGTAGCCCTTTTCTTTAACTCTGCCTTCCGCCGCTTCCTGAGCGGAGGTCTCGGTTCCGCCGGGAACCTCATAATAAATCGACTGCTTTGTTCTCTGGTTGATAAGAATAAAGCCCGTTATGGAGTCGTCGCTGGTGATTGAGGTTATGCCGGTGTACATATAAACATCGTCGTCTTTTGCAATGTAGTTGTAGCCGCTTGTTGAAACATAAACATTTTTCTGGCCGAGCAGGGAGTTCCAGAAGCCGCCGTTGAACTTGCCGAAATAGTTGTATTGCGAAACAAGCATATCGGAGTTGTAGATTCTGTCAAGCCAGGTTAAATCGTAGCCGTCTTTGCTGCCGTCGATTATCTCTTTGATTGTGTATTCGTGACAGGTGCCGTCAGCCTCGCAAAGAATAATGCCTTTGACATCCTCGCCGCCGAACAGGCCGATGGTTTTGTCAATAACGGGCGTTACCCAGAAGGGCTTGCCGCTGTCGTCAATCTCAAAGGTGGAGTCGCCGAACATATAGGTCGGGTATTCAAAACGCAGGTGGCGTTTGAGAAGCTCGTTGAAATGCTCCGCGGGTGAATAGCGAACATAGCCGCCCTTGTCATCGGTGCATTCCACAAACGATGTGCTCTCATTTGCCATATCGACTATAATATAGCCCGGCAGACCGTCGCCCGTGTTGGTTATCCATTTTATAATATTGGAATATTGCAGGGGAACAACCCTTACCGGCTGAGCCTGATAGTTAATCTGCGTGTATTCGGGGTAAACGGTGAACTGCGAAACTTTGCCCAGCGACGCAAGCTCCGAGAGCGCCCTTGTAGCGAGCGACGAGGCGGCGTCTTCGTCAAGTTTGGGGATGGACGAGAAGCTTTCAGCCGTTTCTTCGTTGAGCTCGTCTTTCAGGCTGCCCTTCTGAATGCCCGTTGAGCCATTGAAGGCGTTGTTCGCGTCAAGAGCCTCCTGAGCGTAAAGCGGCCTTGTGTTTGAGATAAGCTCACTGTATCTGCCCGCGTGGAAGAACACGCTTGAAACAACCCAGCCTATGCCCACGGTCAGGGCGAGAATGCCTATAACTATGGCGGGCACTATGGATTTGCGTTTGACATAGGGCATATACTCCGGCCTTTTTGACGCGCCGGTGAGTACTGTCAGGCAGGCGATAAAAGCCGCCGCCACAATGCCGATGTAAAGGTAGAAATCGTATGATTTCGGGTTGATTGCGGGCAGCATTACATAAAATGCGACAACCGCGACAATCAGCGCCCCGATTACGCTTAAAATGATTTTAAGCGCGCCTTTTTCGGGGGGGATGACGATTTCTTTCTTTTTTGCAGAGCGTTCCTTTGAAAAATCTACTTTGATGGGATCCATTGTTTCAGCTCCTGTCGAGTAAAGTATTATAAATTATATAATATCACGCGAAAAAAAACAAGTGTTTTATATTGCATATCGTCCGCCGCGCCCGGAGGCTTATGTTTAGTTATTTTGCGGTTTGACACGGTGTATGAAAATATGGTATATTGTTTGCGGTAAATAAATATCACAAAGGAGTGATTTCCCGTTGTTCGCAGATTATCTTGACACCATTGATTTTGTCTCAAAAGCAGACCCCGAAGTGGGCACGGCCATGAAAGCGGAGCTTGAGAGGCAGAGGCGCAACATTGAGCTTATCGCGTCGGAAAACATCGTTTCTCCCGCCGTTATGGCGGCTATGGGGAGCGTGCTTACCAACAAATACGCCGAGGGCTACCCCGGCAAAAGATATTACGGCGGCTGCGAGTGCGTTGATGTGGTTGAGAACATAGCCATTGAGCGCGCGAAAGAGCTTTTCGGCTGCAAATTCGCCAATGTTCAGGCGCATTCCGGCTCCCAGGCCAACCTTGCCGCTTACTCGGCTCTTATTCAGCCGGGCGACACGGTAATGGGCATGAACCTCGCCCACGGCGGCCATCTCTCTCACGGCTCGCCCGTAAACGCCAGCGGCAAGCTCTACAACTTTGTGCCTTACGGCGTAAACGACGACGGTTTTATAGATTATGACGAGCTTGACAGAATTGCCCGTGAGGTTAAACCTAAGCTCATAGTAGCGGGCGCTTCCGCCTATCCGAGAATAATTGATTTTGAGCGCATTTCAAAAACGGCGAAGGCAGTAGGCGCGTATTTTATGGTTGATATAGCCCACATAGCCGGACTTGTGGCGGCGGGGCTTCATCCCTCACCCGCAGGCTGCGCCGATATTATAACAACAACCACGCACAAAACCCTGCGCGGCCCGAGGGGCGGCCTTATTCTGACAAATGATGAAGAAATCGCCAAAGCGGTGAACAAGGCTATATTCCCCGGCAACCAGGGCGGTCCGCTTATGCACATTATCGCCGCAAAAGCTGTATGCTTCGGCGAGGCGTTAAAGCCCGAGTTTAAAGAATACCAAAAGAATATAATCAAAAACGCCGCGGCTCTTGCCGAAGGCCTTAAAAAGAGAGGCATAAACTGTGTGTCGGGCGGCACCGACAATCACCTTATGCTTGTTGACCTGCGCGGCACGGGCGTTACCGGCAAAGAGCTTGAGCACAGGCTTGACGAGGTTCGCATAACGGCAAACAAAAACGCCATACCCAATGACCCCGAAAAACCGTTTGTAACAAGCGGCATAAGGCTGGGCACAGCGGCTGTTACAACAAGAGGCTTCACCGCTGAGGATATGGATAAAATAGCAGAGTACATATCACTTTGCGTTACCGATTTTGAAAACAGCAAAGAAGCCGTGAAGGCGGGCGTTGACGCCCTTTGCGCCGCTTATCCGCTCTATGAATAAACCAAACGGTATGAGCGGAATTTTCACCGCTCTGCTCACGCCGTTCAACCCGGATTACTCAATAAACCTCGATTCACTTAAAAAGCTTGTTGAGTTCAACATCCGTTCGGGCGTAAACGGCTTTTATGTAGGCGGCAGCACGGGTGAGGCCATGCTTATGACTCAGGATGAGCGCAAGCTGGTTTTAAAGGCTGTTAAGGATTTTGCGGGCGACAGGGTTAAGCTGATAGCTCACGCAGGCTCAACCGCCACGGATTTCGCGGTTGATCTCGCCCTTTACGCCAAAGCACTCGGCTATAACGCGGTTTCGGCTGTGGCTCCGTTTTACTACGGGCACACCCTGCAGGCGGTAAAACAGTATTATTATGACATTGCCGCCGCTGCCGATATGCCGCTGTTTATATACAACTTCCCCGCGAGCAACGGCTTCGGTCTTAACGCCGATATTGCCGCCGAAATGTTTGAGGCGGATGAAAGAATTGCGGGAATAAAGCACACATCCACCGACCTTTTTACGCTGCGGCAGATAAAGCGTAGAATCCCGCGCGCCGTTGTTTTCAACGGTTTTGACGAAATATGTCTGGCGGGGCTTTCAATGGGAGCGGACGGGGCCATAGGCAGCACATACAACTTTATGGGCTCCAGATTTGTTTCGCTTTATGAGGCTTTTAAGGCGGGGAACATCGAAAAAGCGCAGAAACTCCAGAATGAGGCGAGCGACATAATCGCGGTTATGTGCCGTTACGGGGTTTTTCAGTGCGAAAAAGAAATTCTCACGCGAATGGGTATTGATATGGGGCAGTGCAGAAAACCGTTTCTGCCGCTGTCATCCGAGGGGAAAAAGGCTGTTTCGGATTTATTATTAAACCTGTAAAGGAGAATTGTTATGAAAAAAATTCTGGCGGTAGTTTTATGCGTTCTCACTCTTCTCGGCTGCGCCGCAATCGGGGTGAGCGCGGAATCAAAAGCGGTTGATGTAAAAATCAACGAACCTGTTTCAATAGCCCTTAAAGCGGGCGACAAGGCGACTTTCACGCTCAGCCTTGCGGGCAACTACACCGTGCTTACAACAGGCACAAAAAATGTTCAGATTGCCTATGTTGAAACCGTGGGCGGCAAAATCATCACAACCCCGCTTGACAAAGGTGAAAAAGGCAATGTGATGGATGTGCGCACCTATGGCGCATCCATTCTCGGTATAATCAACCTGAGTGCCAAGAATTACAATTTCGAGGTTACATCCACCGACGGAAAAGCGCTTGCGATAAAGCTCTATTTTATCAAATCGGACGCCTCCAAATCGGGCTTCACAAGTCAGCCCTCCTCAAAGCCTTCATACCGTGAAGATGTTGATTTCACCTGCACGGGCTCGCTTGTTAAATTCAATAATGAGGAGCCGGGATTCAAGGGCGCGGTTTTCTCATTCAGGGATGAAAACAACAACGAGATTGTCGCGCTCAAAGACGATGAGGTTAAAGATATTGTCGGCGCGCCGACCTTCAATTATTATGATAAAATCAGCTACACCGCGAATGTTCTTGTTTCATCACTGCTCAGCAGCAACAATTCAATAGATTTTCCGGCAACGCCCAATTATTTCAAGAGCGTTTCGGTCAGAACAAACCCCAACGCCGACAAAACCTTCACCTTCGGCAAAGACGGCACAATAAAGGGCACGCTAAGGTCATATTATTACAGGCCCGACCTCACCCTTGAGGGTATGACGGTTTATGTTGTTTATAAAGACAGATACTCCGCGGCGAGCGAGCTTCTCACAGTCAAAAAAGACGGCAGCGGCTGTTACATAAACGGCAAAATTTGCGGCAGGCAGCCTGTCACAAACGAGGCAAAGGTTACAAAAAACGAAACCGCGACGGTAAACGCCGAGATTTTCGTGAGCAACTGCAAAACAGCAATCCCTGTTAAAATCGCAAAGGCGGGCTTCTTTGATTTTATAATAATCTGGTTCGGCCTGCTTTTCGGCGTATATAAATAATCACCGCTTAAATCGCGGACTGCCTTTAACAGGGCGGTCCGCCGTTGTTTTTTACAAAAATTCCCGTTCTGTAATGCCAAATTGATTGAAACTGCGTTTTTGTCTGTTGTATTCTTAAAAATCTTATATTATAATAAATTAAATTTTCAACCGAAACGGAGCTGATTGTTTATGATGAAAATTATTGCCTTTTTCACCGCGATTATAGCTTTATTTTATACGCCTGCTCCCGTAACAAAAGTGAACCCGGAAAACCTCCCCGAACCCGCATTGAGGTCTGAAATTACGGTTATGACCTACAATCTCAAGGTTTCCGGCGTGGGCAGATACGCTCCGGAAAAAAGAGTTCCCCTTCTTGCCGAAAATATAAGGGCGTATATGCCGGATTCATTCGGCTGCCAGGAGGCGAGCGTTGCGCTGCTGCGAATGGTGAGCGAACAGATGCAAAGCGATTACGCCTATGTCGGCCTCGGCAGAGACAAAGGCAACACGGGCGAGGCGAGCCCGGTGTTTTATCTTAAAGAAAAATATGAGCTTGTTGAAAGCGGCACATTCTGGCTCTCAAAAACCCCGGATGAGGTTTCAAAGGGCTGGGACGCGAACTACAACAGGGTTTGCACCTACGCCGTTCTTAAAAATAAAGAAACGGGCTTTACCTACGCGCATTTCAACGCGCACTTTGACCATATCGGCATAATAGCGAGGCAGGAGTCAATTTCACTGGTAACAAAAAAGATTGCGGAACTCTGCCCCGGCATACCCGTGCTTTTCACAGGCGATTTAAACGATGAGGAAGGTTCGGCTATGTATAATATGGCGGTTTCATCCGGTTTGCGCGATTCAAAATTCCTCGCCGCGAAAACTATGGACAGTTTAACATATCACGGCTATTCCGCGTTTACCGAGGCTACCGGAACAAAGCCCATTGATTTTGTTTTTGTAAACGGTTTTATTTCATCCGTCGCCTCTTATGAGGTTGACCTGACGAAATATGACGGAATTTATCCCTCCGACCATCATCCGGTAATTGTAACGCTGACAGCGTTCAACGGCTGAGGCGTACAAATCAGTGAATTAAAGAAAAGAGGTGAGAGCCGTGCCCGAGAAAAAACCGCCGAAAAAAGGCGGGGGAGCAAAAAAGAAACCGGAAGGCAGATTTCCGCCCGCGCTGTGCGAGGAGCTGCGAAAAGCCGGGCTTGAAACACGGGATTTTATGTTCTGCTGCACCGGTGATATGGATAACGACGCCTGCTACCGCGACGCATGGCTCGCCTTTGACAAAAAAGGGTTCTATATCGCCTTCGGCAAAGCGGAGGTGCTCAAATCAAAAAACAGAAAAAAAGCTCTTGAAACAAAATATACGGTTGATGAAATAATCTCGGTGCCCGCGAACGAAATTGACGGGTTTGAGGTTGAGCAGTATGTTTCAACCG
Source organism: uncultured Eubacteriales bacterium (assembly GCA_900319455.1). Lineage (GTDB taxonomy): Bacteria > Bacillota > Clostridia > Oscillospirales > Acutalibacteraceae > CAG-177. Next base: position 11,149 of record ONON01000015.1, on the reverse strand, counting down.
GCAGGCTTGTTATGAACAGCGCCGGCGGGCAAACAAGCGTCACCCGTTTTTCAATAGGCCTCGCGGGCGATTTTGACGGTTTCAAAAAGGCTTTTGACGAGTTTAAAGAAACGGGAGAATACACTCACCGCGGCGGCGGTGATGAAAATGAGAGCAAATGCAAAAAATGCGGCAAGCCCTGCCCTCCCGGTCAGGATTACTGCCGCAGGCACAGCAAATCCTCAGCCACGGCGGTAAGGCTTTTTAAGTTTTTCGGCGGCCACTCGGCGCAGATTGCCTTAATTCTTCTGCTTATGATTTCGGAGGCGGCAATTTCGGTAATCGTTCCTCAGCTGAGCACCCGCACGCTTTATGATAAGGTTTTCGCGAACCCGGACGGGCTTTCGCAGGCTCAGCTTGTTAAAATGCTCGGCTCCCTTGTTCTCGGCATCGCGGGCATAAGAGTTGTGCGCGTGCTTTTTCAGGCGGCGGACAACTGGGTTACCGGCTCCATAATGCCGCGCATTATGTTCAACCTCAAAACAAAAATATTCAACTCAATGCAAAAGCTTTCACTCAGCTTTTACTCCTCAAAGCAGACAGGCTCGCTTATGGACAGAATCCTGCGTGATGCCAACAATATTTATAACTTTTTTGTTGACGGCGTGCCGCGTATTATTGTCAGCACGGCAACAATGGCGGGCGTGCTGGTTATTATGTTCCGTATGAGCTGGCGGCTTACCCTGATAGCTCTTTTCGCTCTGCCGGTGCTTTTTGCCACCCTTGTGCTGGGTGACAGACTTTTTCGCAATATGCACCACAGGGCTTGGCGCTACTACGCCAAAATCTCCTCAATAACAAGCGATAACATAAACGGTCAGCGTGTTATAAAAGCTTTTGCCCGTGAGGATGACGAGTTTGAAAATTTCAGCAGCGCGAGTGAAGAACTGCGCAAGGCGGAGCTGCGCCTGTCGCTGGCGGAGGCAACGCTTTTCCCCATGCTGGAAATACTTGTTTTTCTGCTCTCCGCCGCGGTGCTCGGCATAGGCGGCACAATGGTGGCAAAGGGCAAAATGACCGTGGGCACGCTTCTCAGCTACATAGTCTATCTTGAAATGCTCAAGGAGCCGTTCGGCTTTATGGCGTGGGTGTCAAACTGGTGGTCACGGTGCGCCGACTCCGCCCAGAGAGTTTTTGAGGTGTGCGACGCGAAGCCTGATATAACCGAAAAAGAAAACGCCGTTCCGCTTGATGATATGCGCGGCGATGTTGAACTGCGGGAGCTGGACTTTGAATATGAGCCGGCTCACCCCGTTATCCGCAAAATGAACCTCAAAGTGCGGGCGGGCACAATGCTCGGCATAGTCGGCAAAACCGGAGCGGGCAAAACCACAATAGCAAACCTCATCTCCCGCCTTTATGACGCGAAAGAGGGCAGCGTTCTTATTGACGGCATTGATGTGCGCGACATAAAGCTTGCCGACATCCGCAAAAATGTGGGTATGGTCTCGCAGGACATCTACCTTTTTATAGGCTCCGTAGCCGACAATATCCGCTACGCCAAACCCGACGCCTCAATGGATGAGGTTATAGCCGCGGCAAAGGCGGCAAGCGCTCACGATTTTATAATGAAGCTCCCGGACGCCTACGAAACAAGGGTGGGCTCCGGCGGCCAGAGGCTCTCGGGAGGGGAACGGCAGAGAATCTCAATAGCGAGAACGATTATTCAAAACCCAAAAATTCTTATACTTGATGAGGCAACCGCCGCTATGGACACCGAAACGGAGCGCAGAATACAAAGCTCGCTGACGGCGCTCAAAAAAGGCAGAACAACAATAGCCATTGCCCACCGCCTTTCAACCCTGCGCGATTCCGACTACCTCGCGGTTATAGACGAGGGCAGGGTTATTGAATACGGCACCTACCGCGAGCTTCTGCAGCAAAAGGGTGAGTTCTATAAACAGTATAAAATCCAGTCGGAGGCGCTTAAAACAATCGGCATAGTGTCTTATGAGACGGGTGCCGCGGCTGAGGATGACGACGAAAAGAAGGAGGAATAATATGAGCGGCGAAATCAAATCACAGACAATTTCTCCCGAAACGCTCGCGGCTGAGTATGTTCACCCGGCAAACTGCTCTTTCAGAACAGCCGAAAACGGCTTTCTCTCGGCGGTTATAAACGGCAAAGAATATAAACGGGTTATTCTTACACGCGCTCTGCCGCTGAATTTTCCCGATGATTACATCTGCGTTACAGACGCGGAAAAAAACGAGCTGGGCATAATAGAACATATTTCGGAATTCCCCGAAGAACAGCGAAAAGCCGTAAACAGCGAGCTGTCGCAAAGATATTACTGCCCGGTTGTTGATGAGATAATCTCCGTAAAAGATAAAATGGGCAATTTCTATTTTGATGTTAAAATAGGCGATTTTAAAAAATCCTTCACCGTAAAGGATATTTCAAGAAGCATACGGCAGGTCGGCAACTCCGTCTATCTTACGGATATTGACGGCAACCGCTTCAAAATTGAGGATTATGAGAAAATTCCGCCCAAAAGCAGGCGGAAAATAGAGCCGTATCTTTATTAAACGGGAGTGAAAATATGCCGGTTAAAGCGGAATTTGACCTGACCTCCGACGGCAGCCTTTGCAGAGGCACTCTGCTTTTTGACGGGCGAAACCTGACAGCCGCTGTCGGTGAAAACCAAATATTTTCTTCTTCTCTCAACACCGGTGATGAGCTCTGCATTCGCACCTGTTCGGGCTGCGCGACGCTTGAGGTTACGCCTGAGAATGTGTCTGACGATATGTCGGACTGCCTTACCGTGTGCAGATTTTCGATGACTCAGGTAAACAAAATCGGCGAGTTTGCCAAGGTTGTGAACCATTGGCTTAAAACAGGTGAGGAAACCGAGATTTCCACTCAGGGCTTTCGCGTGTGCCCCAAATGCGGCAGGCACTACGCCAAGGGGCTTGATGTCTGCCTTTTCTGCGTTGAGAAAAGCTACCTTGCCAAACGCCTTTTCGGCATAGCGAAGCCTTACGCGTCATCCTTCTTTTTCGCGAGCCTTCTCGTTCTGTGCGCAACGGCTTTCAGCGTAATGCTGCCGGTAATCAATTCAAAAATCGTTGACAACGGCCTGAGCGCCGAGGCAATCAGCCGAGGTACGGCGGCTCACGATATTGTTTTTTACACCGTTGTTCTGTGCGCGACGCAGATAATGGGGCAGGTTTTCAAAATGCTCAGCCAGCGCAGAGCCAACAAAATCAGCACATCCCTTTCAAACAGCCTGCGCACGCAGGTTTATGACAAGGTTCAGAGGCTCTCCGTCTCGTCAATGTCGGGCAAAACGGCGGGCGACCTTATGAAGCGGATTTCACGCGACACCGAAACGGTCAAAAACTTTATAACCGAGCAGGGGATGTACGCCCTTGAAAAGCTGGTTATGTTTGTTGTTGTTTTTATTCTGCTCGCGAGAATAAGCCCGCTTTTAACAGTGCTGGTTGTTATTCCCATACCGTTTGTAGCCTATATTATGCGCAAATTCTGGGTTTTTATTCATATAAGGTATGAAAAACAGTGGCGAAGCGAGTCAAGGGCAAACTCCATCCTTCACGACATAGTGCGCGGAATAAGGGTTGTGAAAAGCTTCGGCAGCGAAGACAGAGAAATTGAAAAATTCGCCTCCGTCAGCCGCAAGCTTGCCGACATTTCGGTGAGCAACGAGCATTTGTGGGCAACAACCTTCCCGTTCCTGTTCTTTTTCACCGGCATAGGCGAGTTCTTTGTGCTTTACATCGGCGGCAGAGCGGTTTTAAACGGCACCATGACGGCGGGTCAGCTCCTTGAGTTCAACCTGTTTTTAGGCTACCTTTACCAGCCGCTTTTGTGGATGTCTGGTCTGCCCCGAAGGCTGGGCGAGCTTACGACAAGCCTTATAAAAATATTTGAAATCACCGATGAGGTTTCGGATGTTGCCGACAGCGAAAACCCGGTGCCCGCGCAGCTCGGCGGCGATATTGTGTTCAGGGATGTTCAGTTCGGCTACAAGGCTTATGAGCCGGTGCTCAGAAACATTAACCTGACTGTGAAGCAGGGTGAGATGATAGGCCTTGTCGGCCATTCCGGAGCGGGCAAATCCACCCTTATAAACCTGATTATGCGCCTTTATGACACAGACGCCGGCACAATAACCGTAAACGGGCGCAACATAAAGGATATGTCTCAAAGCGAATACCGCGAAAAAATCGGCGTGGTTTTTCAGGAAACCTTCCTGTTTTCCGGCACGGTGTATGACAACATAGCCTATGCCAGAAAAACCGCTCAGCCGGGTGAGGTCATAGCCGCAGCAAAAGCGGCGAACGCCCACGAATTCATTATGAAGCTGCCCGACGGCTACAACACCCTTGTGGGTGAAAACGGGCTTAACCTTTCGGGCGGCGAAAGGCAGAGAATCTCCATAGCGAGGGCTGTTTTGCGCAACCCCGAAATTCTGATACTTGACGAGGCGACCAGCGCCCTTGACCCCGAAACGGAGAGCTCCATTCAGGACGCCCTCGCGAGGCTTGTAAAGGGCAGAACAACTTTTGCCATAGCGCACAGGCTTGCCACCCTGCGCAACGCCGACAGGCTTGTGGTTATTGAAAAAGGCAGAATAGCCGAAACAGGCACGCACCGAGAGCTGCTTATGCGAAACGGAATTTACGCGAACCTTGTTATGGCGCAAAGGCAAACGGCAAAACTTACAAAGTGAGGTGCAAACTGATGAAAACAATTAAAAAAACCGTATCGGCGTTTCTCGCGGCTCTTATGATTTGCGGGTGCTTTGTTACCGCCTTCGCGGCGGACGGCTTCACATACACCGAAACAGACGGTGAAATTACGGTAACGGGTTGTTCGGGCGGCGAAACAGTACTTGAAATACCCGGTGAGATTGACGGCAAACCCGTAACCGCGATAGGCAGCTGGGCTTTCAAAGAAAAGAACATAACCTCTGTTACCGTTCCCGCGAGCGTTAAAACAATCGGAACCTACGCCTTTCTGGGATGCGCGAAGCTCGCGAGCGTGGAGTTTGCCGAAAACAGCGCGCTCGAAACAATTGAAATGAGCGCTTTTCAGTCCTGCTCATCGCTTAAGTCGATTGTTATTCCCGAAGGCACGCGGACCGTCGGCAGAACGGTATTTGCGGGCACCGCTCTTGAAAAAATCACAATTCCCGCAAGTGTTACCGCTTTTTATGACACAAGCATTGTTACCGAGCACAGCGTCTGGCAGGGGAGTGACGGCAGTGTTTTGCCGTGTGAGTTTTTTGTTTATTACGGCGGCACTTCCGCTCAGTGGAATGCGCTTGTTGAGAACAGCGCTTCATACGCAAATCTCGGCGTGTTCAAAAATCTTTTATGGAGCGTTGACTCAAAGCCTTATGTCAATATATATCTCAGGCCCGGCGTTGCCGTAACCGCGCCAGCCGACCCGGCAAAAGAGCATTACACCTTCAAAGGCTGGGTTAAGCAGGGCAGTTCCGTTCCGGTTGAAAAATTCGGCAAAATGCCCGACAGTGATGTTCGTTACAATGCGAAATTCGAGCCGGTAATCTTTACGGCAAAGTTTGTCGCCGACGGCGAGGTCAAAGAAACAGTCGGCTTTACCGTTGGCACATCAAAGCTCAACGAGCCCGACGTGCCCGAAAAAGAGGGATATACCGGCGCTTGGGAGCCGTATGAGTTAAAGCCCGAAAATATTACGATTAACGCGGTTTATACCGTTAACCAATACACGGCGAAATTTGTTTATGAGGGCAAAACGCTTGAAATCAGGGCGGATTACGGCTCGCCGCTCACCGCGCCTGAGGTTGACGAAAAAACGGGTTATGAATTTGTGTGGAGCCCTGAAGTTCCCGCGACAATGCCCGCAAAGGATGTAACCTTCACAGGCAAATATGTTCAGCAGATTTATGAGGCAAAGCTTTTCGCAAACGGCAAGCAGGTGGGCGCCGTTACCTATGTTTACGGTCAGAAATCGGTGCAGCTTCCCGCCGTGCCGGAAAAAGAAGGCTACACGGGCAGGTGGCTTCCCTATTCGCTGCCCGTAGGCGGCACGGAGATTTACGCCGAATACACCGTCAACACATACACGGCGACCTTCATTGTTGACGGCAAACAGACGGTTTACAATGTTGAGTTCGGTTCCCCCGTCAAAGCGCCCGCCGTTGAGGCGCCGCAGGGATATAAACTTGTTTGGAGCCCCGCCGTACCGGCGACAATGCCCGCGAAAGATATAACGGTAAACGGCTCTTTCGTATGCGTCAGCAAGGTTTCAATCCTTAAAAACACGGGCAAAAGAAGCGTTGACTACGGTTATTCCCTTGTGCTTTACGCAAACGCCTCCGACCTGCCCGACGGCGCGAAACTCGTCTGGAGCGTAACGGGCGGAAAAGGCGGCGAGGGAAGCGAATACAACACGGGCGCTCTCAAAGAGAACAGGACGGTCACATTAAAGCTTGTGGGCAAAGACGGTAAGGTTATAAAAGACGCCGATGGAAAAGAAATCAAAGACACCGAGGAAATAACCGTAAACGGCGGATTTTTCAAAATCATAATCTGGTTTTTCAAAAACCTCTTCAAATCCAACCTGACGGTGTATCAGAAATAATATTTAATAAAAGATAAAAGAAGGGGCTGCCTTATGCGACAGCCCCGTTTTTACGCGTAAATTTTGCCGATTATTCTGTTTGAGAGCGAAACGGGCAGGTGCCTTACAAGAAAAACAACCGCCTTGTATGAGAAGCCGACGGTATATATCGGCTTCACTTTCTTTTTAAGAGCCTTTTCAGCAATAAACGCGCCCACAGCCTCAGGCGGCATACCGTTGCGCTCGTCGTTCTCCATTCGTGAAACGCTTTTTTCTATTCTGCCCTCATATATATTGTCGCCTTCGGTTATTTTGTCACGCGCGTCGGTAAAGCCGGTGCTTATATCGCCGGGCTGAACGGCGCAGACCGTTATGCCGAAGGGGCGTACCTCGTTGGCGAGGGCAAGGGTGTAGCTGTTGACGGCTGATTTTGTTGCCGAGTAATAAGCCTGAAACGGCAGCGCGACGGGAGCGCCGACGCTGCTCAGGTTGACTATTCTGCCGCCGCCCTGCTTTCTCATAACAGGCAGAACACAGCGGTTTACATTCACCATTCCGAAAAAGTTAACATCAAAAAGCTTTTTCGCGTCTTCGGTTGAGGTGAATTCAACCGCGCCCGAAATGCCGAAGCCGGCGTTGTTAATCGCTGTATCTATTCTGCCCTCTTTTTGCATAATGAGGTCAACGGCGTTTTTCACGGCGGATTCATCGGTGACATCGGCGCAGATATGGTTTATACCCTCAACGCCTTTTTCGCGGCGGCTCAGCTCATAGACGGTGCAGCCTTTTTTTATGAGGGCGAGCGCCGTCGCTTTGCCTATGCCGGAGGTTCCGCCCGTTATTAAAACAATTTTGCCCATTTTACCGCTCAAGTATCTTGCCCGTTTTTATGTTGAAAATAAACTTTTTGTTCTCGCCGTTCTCAATGTATTTAATCTCGATAACTTCTTTATCCGTATGGTAAGCGGAAAGGATTTTTGCTTTGCTGCCCGCGAAAAACTCTTTGACGAGCTTTATCTCCTCGTCGCCGTAATCGCCGGCGTTGTCGCTTACAAAAAGAACATCGCCGAACAGGCTGTTGACCTTGCCGAGCAGATATTTCTGCTCTTTGGTGAAGGTCAGGTTGTCGTCGCGCAGGAAGAAAACATCCGGGTCGCTGCAGAAGACTCTGCCGTTTAAATGGCGGCGGAAGATTGAGTTGTTTATGGCGTTTTGCGCGGAGGGAACCTCGCGGTTTACTCCGAGCTTGTTGTAAAACTTGCCGCCGTAAACAAGGTCAACATCACAGCTTATGCGGCACGCGTCAACAATGCCGAAGGAGGGCCCGAGAGGCACGCCGCAGCCGAGAAAGAGTTTATCCTCGCCTACGCATTCGCGCAGGAAATCCATAGCCTCGCACATAATCTGACCTCTTGACTTGCCGTTTCTCGGGTGAATGGCCTCCGAATACAGAAAGTCGAGTTTAACCATATCATAGCCCCAGTCGTGCAAAATAACATCGAAGAAATGTTTTATATGCTCCCTGACCTCGGGGTTATACATATCTATTGTGTAGGCGCCGCCCCAGGCGAAACAGCCCCATTCGGGTCTGCCGTTTTTGTCTTTTATCAGCCAGTCGGGGTGCTCCTTCGCGGTTTTGGAAACTCTCTGCACGGAGAAAGGCGCCACCCAGATGCCGGCGAGCCAGCCTTTTTCGTGAACCTTTTCGGCTATTGATTTCATTCCGTTGGGGAATTTTTCGCCATCGACATCGAGCCAGTCGCCCACAAAGGTTTCGTAGCCGTCGTCAATCTGAAAAATCGAGACGGAATCCTTTACCCTGTCAAGGCCGTTAAGGTCGCGAAGAATGATTTTTTCATCAATCTTCTGAAAATAGTTATACCAGGAGGTGTAGCCGCTCAGGTGCTCAATGCCCGGTTTGCGCAGGTTCATACCGCCGAAATACGCGTCAAAAACCTCATCGTAGCCGCCCGTGAAGCGAACAACATTGAGCAGCTCATAGTCGCTGTCTGTAACAACTCCCTCAACATCCTTTACTATTGAAAAGGTGTTTTTGCCGGAGTCAACGGCAAAAACAGTGTAGCCGGTGCGCTCGTTCATTGAGCCGAGAAGCTCGAGCGAGTCGCCGTTTCTGAAATATGTGTAGGTGCAGGAGTGAAACGCGCCTGTTTTGCGGTAATCGTCAAAAAAGAGGTAGTCGCCCGACATTGAGGCCAGATGCTTTGTGAACGCGCTGATATTTGCGAGCGGCGATATTCCGCCCTGCCTGTCATCTTTGTAAACCTCGCGCGTTGTTGACCATGACTGAAAGCCGTTCGCGAAAAACGCCTCTTTTTCGCCCAAAGCCCTTTTCGCGGTGAGCCTGAACGCGATAAGCTCAAGCTCTTTTTTGGGGTGAAGAACGCAAAGAACAGCGCCTTCATCAACCTTTAACTCAAGTGAGTAATCGGCGTTTTCGGTTTCGTTGCTCACATTTTTAATTCCGTTTGCCCTGTAAGTGATTATGGGCCTGAATTCGTACATATTATAAATCCCCTCCGTTATTTTTTGCCGGGCTCAGTCAACGGTAACCGTGCCGTCTTCATCAACGGTTATCTGCATACCGTCTTTGACATAGTCAAGAAATTCCTGCCCGAGACAGTCAACCGTAACCATAGGCTCGTCGCAAAAATTCGCGGCAAGTATGGCGCCGGCGGCGGCAAGGGAGTCTATATGCTCCGAGAAAAGCAGGCAGGCGGGGCTTTTACCCAGAGCCTTCGCGCAGTAAAGCACCATTCCGCCGGTGGTTGAGCCTATTGTTTGCGGCAGGCAGAGCGCCTTGCCCAACATGGGCTTGCGGTAGAGGTCTTTGTTGTTCTGGTCATCGCATTCGGTCTGCTTGTATTTGTTGCCCAAAATCGGAATTTCGCCGAACTGAAGCGCGCCCTGGAAGGAGGCGAGTGTGTTGAAACCGCCGTGAGAAACAAGAGCGGGAGCCGTGCATTTGCCCGCCACAACGGGGCGACCTTTAAACTGTTTCATCTTATTTTGCCTCCTTTGTGATTATGTCTAAAATCTGCTCGCTTCTGTAATAGCGCGCGGTTGTGTAGGTGCGCAGCTTGTTTGAGCAGGTAATAACATTCTTGGATTTGCAAAGCGGATTGTTCATATACATAAGCGGGCAGATATAGCTGAGAACTATGCCGCAGTCTTTAAGCGTTTTTGCCTTCGGCGTTTTGTTAAACGCCTCAACAACTCCGGGGGCGGAGGTGAAAACCGTGGGCACGGAGACTTTTTTGAGCCCGTTCTTTTTAAGTGCGGCGGCAACATTGTCTGTCCACTCGTTGAGCTGGGCAAGAGAGAGGTGCGGGCAGCCCACAAAGCAGAGCTGAGGTTTGCCGTCGGGATTTTTCCACATAACGGGGTAATTGTTCTGCACCCGCTCAAGCTCGGCGTCGTCAATAACATAGGTTTTCGCGCCTTCGGCAATAAGAGCCTCGCCCTGTTCAACTGCTTCGGGGGTGAGGTTGGCTATGTGATAAAGCCCGACAGCGCCGTTTGAGGCTGTAGCCGCGCCGAAATCTTTAAGGTACGCGCAGGCGTCGCCGTCAAGCTGAGTGCCAAGCCATTTGTCAAGCCCCTTTACATAGGGAACATCTTCCATAACCTTCATGCCGATGGCGGAGCCGAGAACCTGAGCCTCCGGCTTTTTGGTTGTGTTTACCTCAATTATCCAGGTGGCTTTTCTGCCCTCGTCCGTGAGCAGACCGAAATAGGGAACATAGCCCGTTATTGAGCCGAAAAGCTCGATTATTCCCGAATTGCGGTTGCATCTCGCGCCGAGAACGGAGTTCGCGTAAACAACAGCGGAGGATTCCGCCCACGAAAGAATTTCGCCTTTTTCGGGCTTGTTGCCCACTTCGTCGAGATAGCAGGCACAGGTGTAGGCGTCTTTGCTGAGCAGACCTAATTTTTCAAGCTGGGAGTCGTAGCTGCCCTGCATGGAATACATAAGCTTGTTGAACACAATGTTTTCAAGAAAACCGGCGGGAACGTTTTTGTCTAAAGGCTTGGGGTCAACCGAAAACTTCTGCCCCGAAAGGGCGTTGCCCTCAATCAGGGTGTCCATAAGGTCATATACGGGCTTCATAACCTTTAAGCCGAAGCTTGTTACAAGGTGACCCATTTTGCCCGTTACGGGCACCATTTTTTCGGCTCCGAACGCCTCGCCGTACATAACAAGGGTTTTCATCGCCTTAGCGACCGCTTCGCCTTTTGAGCCGTTGAGCAGCGCTTCCTGTTCGGGGGTGAGAGTCATTTTGTAATCCATCGCTGTCATCATTTCCTTTCATTTACAGTTTAACATTATTATAATAACATTATTTCCGCGTTGTTTCAATAAGATGAAAAAGCGAAAATACGGGGCTGAAATTGTACAAATAAACAAAACAGCCTCAATAAAAAAGCCGCCCGTAAGGGCAGTCACTCGTAAAACAGTAATGCCTCAAAGAGCGACCTTCGCACATCTTTGCAGGTATTCCTCTTCGGAATACGGAAAGT
>ONON01000080.1 GCA_900319455.1 uncultured Eubacteriales bacterium | reverse complement strand
TCTTCGGATGAGCCCTCAACGGGAGCTTCTGTCATTGCTGTTGTTTCGGGTTCGGTTGTTTTGTTTCCGCATGATGCAAGGAAAACTATACAGCCGGCTGTGAGTGCGAGTGCGAGGATGATTGCGAGAACTTTTTTCATTTTGTGCCTCTCCTTTTGATTTAAGTTTTTTTGCCTTTGCAAACGCCGGGCGGCGCTTACTTGGTATAAACATCGAGGAAATACTGCATTACCTCGTTTGTTACTGTTGTGGCGGGGCCGCTGCCGAAGCCGCCGTTCTCGGCTATGCACACAACCGCCAAAGGCAAATCCGCCCTTGCCGAAAAGCCCGCGAGCCATGAGTGCGAATCGGCGTTGTCAAGCTGTGCCGTGCCTGTTTTTGCGCAAAACTCAAGGTCGGGGAATTTATATTCGCCGTATCGGTTGATTACATCGGAGCGCATAAGCTCCCTCATTCTGGCGGCAATGCCGCTGTCTATGGTGAACCAGGTGTTCGCCACGGGGCTGTACTGCCCGAAAAATGTTGAATAGCTTTTTATTCTGTTGGGCGCAAGCCCCTTGCCGCCGTTCGCTATCGCGCCCACAATGCCGAGCATATGCGAAGGGTTGAGAAGGGTTGTTGACTGCCCGATTCCCGCCCAGCCGAGTTCGGCTTTGTCGCTGTCGCTCGGGTGGAAAACGCTTTTTTTAAGGGGAACATCGCCCTCATAAAGCTGTTTGTTAAAGCCGAGGCTTTCAGCCGTTGCGAGCAGTTTCTGCGCGCCGAGCTGAAGGGTTATGTCGGCAAAAGAAAAGTTGCAGGAGTTGTTAAGCGCCCCCTCAAAATCAACTCGGTTGTGAACCTCAAAGCATATTACGGAACCGTTGCCGATTTCGTATTCGCCGTCGCAGTCAAAGGTCTGGCTTTCAATATCGGGAATGTTTTGCAACGCGGAAACAGCTGTTACGATTTTCATAACCGAGCCGGGGGTGTAAATGCCCGAAATTGTTTTATCGAGAAACACGCCATCATAATATTCGCTGTTTAAAAGGTCGGCGGGTACATCGTTGACATCGTATGACGGTTTTGAAACGCTGCACAGCAGTTCGCCCGTTTTGTAGTTGTAAACAGCTATTGCCCCGTTGTATTCGCCGAAGGCGTTGTATGCCACGCGGCACGCCTCGCTGTCAATGTTAAGGGTGATATTTGAGGTTTTGCCCTCGCGGTTGAGTATTCCGTAAATGCCTTCTATAATATTATAACCCGAAAGTCTGGTTCTGTAAAGAGATTGTGTGCCGGTTGAGATAAAACCCGAAGTGTCGCCGACAATATGCAGGGTGGAAACACGCACGCCTCGCGATGAGTTGTAAACCCTTTCTCCGTTTTCACTGCTGACCAGAACAACCCCGTTGCGGTCAAAAACCGTGCCGGATGTGCTTGTGGTGCCGTTGGAGTAAATGTGCGAGTTTACCCTCTCCGACGCCCATTTGCCGCCGTTGTTCCAAAGGCTGAACAGAAGATAGCCAACCCCGGCGCAAAACGCGACAATCAGAGCTATAAGGGCTGTTGTTCTTTTTAAAGTGTCACGCACAGGCAAAACCTCCTTCCGGTTTTATTTTAAAGCTGCGGTCGCTTAATCACATAATATAATTTTATATCACTTTTTTACTTTTCCGTTTTTTTCTCTTGTAACGGCTGATGTGCCGCGAATTTGCCTTGAAACCGCTTTTTTGGCAACGGGGATGTCGCCGTTGCTCATTCTCACGGCGCGTTTTCCGGCAGGGTTGCTTATCGGAACAGACGCTATGGGTTCGGGAGGATTAAACTGAAGCCCCGCCGTTCTGATATAAGCGAGCAGACCCCAGGAGCAAATCATACTTGAGCCGCCCCTGCTCACAAACGGCAGTGTTACGCCCGTGAGGGGCAGAATATCGGTAATGCCGAACACGTTGAGCGAAAGCTGAAAAAGCAGCATACCCGCCGCCGCGCAGGCGGCAATGGCATAAAAGCTTGAGCCGGACTGACGCACACTGCGCACGGCAAAAAGCGCGAAGCCCACAAAGCAGGCAAGCACGCAAAGCCCCACAATAAGCCCCATCTCCTCGCAAACAACACCGAACACAAGGTCGGTTGAGGCGGCGTAAACATTCCTGAGCAGCCCTTCGCCTATTCCGAGGCCGAGCAAGCCTCCGCTCGCCATGTAAACAAGTGTTCTCACCTGCTGATAGCCGGTTGTGTCGGCATATTGCCACACATGCCTGTATGCCTGAAAACGGTTTGCCACATAGGGCTTGAAATAAATTATCAGCAAAGCCCCGAGCAGAGCCGCGGTAATAATAAGCGCGAGTGTTCTCACATCGCCGGAGCGCATAAACGCGATGAGAATGAATGTGAAAAAGAAGATAAGCGCCGTGCCGAAATCCTGCATTAAAAACAGCAGGCCTATGCACGCGACGGAAAAGATAATATATTTTGTAAGGCTTGTGTTTGAAATAAGATATTCGAGCGTAACCGCCCCCACAAAAATGAACGCTATTTTGACAAATTCGGAGGGCTGAATTGAGAAAAGGCCGAAATCTATCCAGTTAAGAGTGCCGTTTGTTGTTCCGGCGAGAAAAAGGTTCGCTACAAGAATAACTATTGAAATAACGGCAACAGGCAGGCGCACCTTCTGGCACAGGTCAATGTTTTTTAACATAACCTGCAAAACCAGATACACGGCAATTCCCATAAGCACGGCGGCAAACTGTTTTACGGCGTAATTCTCATTGAAGCTCGCGCAAACCGTTATGCCTATGCCGCAAAGAAAAAACGCCATTGCCTCAAGCTCAAAATAATCCGTTCCCGTAGCGAGAGTGCCTATCATCATATAAAGCCATTCAACAACAATATAACCCGCGAACACGCAAACAAGTGTAAAGCTCATCTGCTCATCCCTGTAGAGAACGCACGCCGACGACAGCATTTGAAACAGGGTTATAAAAATCATAACCGTTACCTGTTTAAAAGCGGGCTGACTGCGCTTTTTTGTTTTGCTCTCTGCCACCGTAACGCCTCCTTTGCTTAACATTTAATCCGTATTGAATAAATATTTTAGCATATACTTTAAAAAATCTCAATAAAAAACACGCAAAAATAACGCCGACTGTACCGGTTTTTGCCGTTAAACAAATGTTTACAAAATTGTTCTTGCAAATAGGTGTATAAAAGATTATAATATATTAAATATTTTTATAATGGATATTTATGTGCGGAAAGGATGTGCGGCATACGGAAGCTTATTTTGACAACAGCGCAACAACCAGACCGTGTGCCGAGGCAATCGACGCGGCGGCAAAAGCAACGGCTGAAATCTGGGGCAACCCTTCGTCGCTTCACAGGCACGGGCTGGCGGCGGAGGAGCTTCTTGAGCTCAGCCGCGAAAGAACAGCCAAAAGGCTTTTTTGCTCACCGGAAGAAATTTTTTTCACCTCCGGCGGAACAGAAAGCAACAACACCGCGCTTTTCGGCGCGGCGCGCAGGCTCAAAAAGCAGGGCGGCAAAATAGTTTCCACCGTTATTGAGCACCCAAGCGTTTATGAAACTCTCGGCGCGCTTGAAAAAGAGGGCTTTGAGGTTGTAAGGCTCGGTGTTGACGGCGAAGGCAAAATAAGCGAAGATGAACTGTTCAATGCCGTTGATGAAAAAACCGTTCTTGTCAGCATAATGGCGGTCAACAACGAAACGGGAGCCGTTCAACCCGTTCAGGCGGCAAAAAGAGCCGTCGCGAGGGCTCATTCCACCGCTCTTATTCACTGTGACGCGGTTCAGGCTTTCGGCAAAATGCCGCTGAAGCCCTCCGCTCTCGGCGTTGACCTTATGAGCATAAGCGCGCACAAAATTCACGGCATTAAAGGCGCGGGAGCGCTTTACATAAAAAAAGGCGTTAAAATCGCCCCTCTTGTTTACGGCGGCGAGCAGGAAGGCAAACTGCGCCCCGGCACGCAGGCAATGCCCGCCATAGCGGCTTTCGGCGCGGCGGCAAAGGCTCTGCCTCCGGTTGAGGAGGAACTCAGGCAGGCAACAGAGCTTCGCGACTGTATGCTGTCGATTTTTTCCGGCATTCCCGAAATCGCGGTCAACTCACCGGCTGACGCTCTGCCGTTTATTACAAACATCTCCGTTCTCGGCAGGCGAAGCGAGCCTATGCTGAGTTTTCTGTCGGAACGCGGAGTATATGTTTCAAGCGGGTCAGCCTGCTCCAAAGGCAAACGCAGCCGCGTTCTCTCCGAAATGGGTTTAAGCGCCGAAAGGCTTGAAAGTCCGCTGCGCATAAGCTTCTCCCGCTTCACAACAAAAGAGGAAATTGACCTGCTCGCGGACGCGCTCAGGCAGGGCATAGCAAAAATAAGACCGTCAAAATAAAGGAACTTTAAATGAACGAAATAATACTTATAAAAAACGGCGAGCTCGCCCTCAAAGGGCTTAACAGGCGCAGCTTTGAGGATCTGCTGATAAAAAATATGCGCCACCGCCTTGACGGGCTCGGCACTTTCGATTTCACGCCCCAGCAGTCAACGGTTGTGGT
>ONON01000141.1 GCA_900319455.1 uncultured Eubacteriales bacterium | reverse complement strand
TGTTATACTGTATGTTGCTTTTGCGAAAACACTAAAAGAGGATTTGTATTTTTATGGAAAAACGAAACACTTTTTCAGGCAAAATCGGCTTTGTGCTGGCCGCCGCCGGTTCTGCCGTAGGACTCGGCAATCTGTGGCGCTTCCCCTACCTCGCGGCGAAATACGGCGGAGGTATTTTTCTGCTTGTTTATCTTGTGCTTGCTATAACTTTCGGCTTTGTGCTTATGGTTACGGAGATTGCAATAGGCAGAAAAACCCAGTTGAGCCCACTCTCCGCGTTCGGCGCTCTTAACGCCAAATGGGGCTGGCTGGGCAAGCTTGCGACCTTTGTGCCCGTGCTTATTTTTCCCTACTACTGCCTTATTGGCGGCTGGGTAACAAAATACACCGCCGCTATGCTTACACAGGCGTCCGCGGCGGCAGATGACTCATATTTTGGCAATTATGTTTCGGCAACGGGCGAACCTCTTTTCTGGTTTGCGGTTTTTCTTCTGGTAACCATGCTTGTGGTTATTTTCGGGGTGAACAAAGGCATTGAAAAGCTGAGCAAAATACTTATGCCCCTGCTGTTTATAATAACCGTCGCGCTTTCAATATATATTGTAACGCGGCCGGGCTCAAAGGCAGGCATACGCTACTATCTGATGCCGGATTTCAGCAGCCTCAGTTTTAAAACCGTTCTGGCGGCTCTCGGTCAGCTCTTTTATTCAATGTCGCTCGCCATGGGCATAATGATAACCTACGGTTCTTACCTTTCAAAGGATGAAAACATTGAGAAATCCACCCGTCAGATAGAGATTTTTGACACGGCAATCGCTTTTCTCGCGGGGCTTATGATTATTCCCGCGGTTTTTGAATACTCCGGCGGAGACAAAGAAGCGCTCAGTTCCGGCCCCTCGCTTATGTTTGTTACACTGCCCAAAGTTTTTAACACAATGCCGGCGGGCGGAATTATAGGCGCGCTGTTCTTCTTTCTTGTTCTGTTTGCCGCGCTGACAAGTTCAATCTCAATACTTGAAGCCATCGTTTCAGGCATTATCGACCGGTTTAAAGTAAAAAGATCCGTTGCCGCACTTATCGTTTGTGCTTACGGGCTTGTTTTAGGCACTGTCTGCTCCCTGGGTTTCGGCATCTGGAGCGATTTCACCATTATCGGTATGTCAATACTTGATTTTATGGATTTTGTTTCAAACAGTATTTTCCTGCCGCTTGTGGGTATGTTGACCTGTGTTGTTGTGGGGTTTGTTATTAAACCCGACGCGATTATCAGCGAGGTTGAGCTGAACGGGCCGTTCAAAATGAAACATTTTTATGTTGCAATGGTAAAATGGATTGCCCCGCTGCTGATTTTCGCCATACTTGTTTCGGGAATACTTCAAAGCTTCGGCATTCTGAAAATATAACATTCATCCGGCGCCCGCGCAGGGCGCCTTTTTTATAAAGAAAAATGCCCCGCCTCTTGGCAGGACATTTTGAAAATAAAACTCAGATTATTTAAGTTCAACCTTTGCGCCGACTTCTTCAAGTTTGGCTTTTGCAGCTTCAGCGTCTTCTTTGGAAACCGCTTCTTTAATAGCTTTGGGAGCGCCGTCAACAACTGCCTTTGCCTCCGCAAGGCCGAGACCGGTGATTTCACGAACAGCCTTGATAACCTTGATTTTTTCTGCGCCGACTTCTGCAAGGATAACGTCGAACTCAGTCTTTTCTTCCTCTGCTGCTGCGGGACCTGCTACGGGGCCTGCTACCGCAACCGCGGCCGCGGCTGAAACGCCGAACTCTTCTTCTACTGCGTGAACGAGCTCTGAAAGCTCAAGAACTGAAAGTGCTTTGATTTCTTCAATCATAGCAGCGATTTTCTCTGATGCCATTTTAATTTCCTCCTGATTAAATCTTTTTAAAAATTATTCTGCGGGTGTTTCTGCGGGAGCTTCCTCGGCGGGAGCTGCCGCTTCCTGTGCGGGTGCTTCTTCAGCGGGAGCCATCTCCTCTGCGGGAGCTGCTTCTCCGCCCTTGTCAACAACAGCCTGAATAACGCGCGCGAACGCCGCTATGGGAGCGTTGAACGCGTTGCATACCGTTGCGAGAAGGATGTCTCTTGAAGGAAGCTTTGCAAGGGATTCTATCATAGCGAGGTCAATGACTTTACCGTCAAGATAACCGCTCTTGATTGAGAACTTGCCCTTGGATGCGTCTGCGTACTTCTGAAGTATTCTTGCCGCCGCGGTCTGATCCTCGGGGCTTATGGCAATAGCCGTTGTGCCTTCGAGAACATTTGTAATATCGTCAAGACCTGCGCTTTTCGCCGCAAGACCGAGAAGTGTATTCTTAACTACCGTGTATTTAACACCTGCCTCACGAAGCTCTTTGCGGAGCTTGGTGTCATCGGCAACGGTAATACCTTTGTAGTCAACAACAACACCTGCTACGGAGTTGTTCAGACAATCAACAAGATCGGCAACCATCTGCTTCTTCTGTTCCAATACCTTTGCGCTTGGCAATTTGATTTCACCTCCGGATTTACAATTAAAAGCCCTTCCCGACTGCACGGAAAGGGCAATAACACACTACATTTCTGTTTTGTGTATTCCTCTCTCGGCAGGCGGTAAAAACCTTATGCATAACTGCACCTGCTGTCTTTGAAAAGAACAGCTTGTGTATAATAACACACTTTTTTTACTGTGTCAAGCGAGTTTACGAAAATTATTCGGCAACAAGCTTGAGGGGGTTGACTTTGATGCCGGGGCCCATTGTTGAAGCAACAACGCATGAACGGATATACTGACCCTTGCTTGCTGCGGGCTTGGCTTTGATGATGGCGTCAAGAAGAGTGTTGAAGTTTTCGCTGAGCTTCTCAGTGCCGAATGAAGCCTTGCCTATGGGGCAGTGAATAATGTTTGTTTTGTCAAGACGGTATTCGATTTTACCTGCTTTTGCTTCGGTAACCGCCTTCGCGACATCGGGAGTAACCGTGCCGGCTTTGGGGCTGGGCATAAGGCCGCGGGGGCCGAGAACCTTACCGAGACGGCCTACAAGACCCATCATATTGGGTGCCGCTATTGCAACATCAAAATCAAGGAAGCCTTCGCCCTGGATTTTAGCTACAAGATCTTCAGCGCCTACGATTTCAGCGCCTGCAGCTGTTGCGGCGTCGGCGTCGGGGCCTTTTGCGAATACCGCTACTCTTACTTTTTTACCTGTGCCGTTGGGAAGAACTACGGCGCCGCGAACCTGCTGATCCGCGTGACGGGAGTCAACGCCGAGACGAACATGAACCTCAACGGTTTCATCGAATTTTGCTGTTGCTGTTTTGATTGCGAGGTCAAGTGCTTCCGAAGGGTCGTAAAGGTTTGCTT
The DNA here is from genome assembly GCA_900319455.1 of uncultured Eubacteriales bacterium. Lineage (GTDB taxonomy): Bacteria > Bacillota > Clostridia > Oscillospirales > Acutalibacteraceae > CAG-177. The sequence continues at coordinate 1,850 of ONON01000141.1, read as the reverse complement.
TATCAACAAGCTTTACGCCGTCAACATATTTTTTACCGTGTTTCATAGTGTTTTACCTCCCCTCAGTCTGCCACCGTAACGCCCATACTGCGCGCCGTGCCTGCTATCATGCTCATTGCGGTCTCGATTGTTGCCGCGTTAAGGTCGGGCATTTTCTGCTCCGCGATTTTGCGAATCTGCTCCTGTGTGATTGAAGCGACCTTTGTTTTGTTGGGAACGCCTGAGCCGCTTTCAATTCCGCACGCCTTCTTGATAAGAACCGCTGCGGGGGGAGTTTTGGTGATGAACGAGAACGTGTGATCCGCGAACACCGTAATAACTACGGGGATGATAAGACCCATATCGTTCTTTGTGCGCTCATTGAACTCTTTTGTAAACGCCATAATGTTTACGCCGTGCTGACCGAGCGCCGGACCTACGGGGGGTGCAGGAGTTGCTTTACCTGCGGGAATCTGAAGTTTGATTAAACCGACAACTTTTTGTGCCATTTTTGTTAACCTCCATAAAATGTGGTGAATTGCGGAGCCTGTATGACTCCTCCCACGAAACCGTGCAAAAGCACAGCCGCGCTTAAAGCGCTTAATTTGAAAAGACGGTTAAGTCTTCAAATTACCGTGATTAATCCTCAGCGAGTTCTACCTGGTCAAGCTTGAGCTCAACCGATGTTTCTCTGCCGAAGAACGAAATTGTGACGCGAACAAGATCGTTTTCAACGTCAATTTCCTGAACAACGCCCTGAGTACCTTCAAACATCTCATCAACAATGTCAACCGTGTCGCCGACTTTGTAGGACACTTCAACAACTCTTGACTCAATGCCGAGATTGTAAACCTCATCTTCGGTCAGGGGCATTGCTTTGCTTTCCGGGCCGACAAAGCCCGTAACGCCTCTTGTGTTACGAATAACAACCCATGTGTCATCGCTCATAACCGGCCTGTTGTCTTTGTCTGCCTCTACGGCAACCTTAACAAAAACATAACCGGGAAAAAGCTTGCGTTCGCTCTGCTTGCCTTTTTCATCCTCAACGATTTCCACGGGAACCTTCACATCAAGGATTGCGTCTTGCATCTTGCGGTTTTCAACAACCTTTTCAATATTGCCCGCAACCTTGTTTTCGTAACCTGAGTAGGTATGAACAACATACCATCTTGCGTCTGCAGCCATTTTTATTCCTCCCTATTTTCAGATAGTGAAGAATTTGCTCACGGCAGACATCATTGCCTGTGTTGTCTCTTCGGCAGCGCCCGTGTTGCTTATGTGCTCCGCCGCTCTCTTGAGAAGCGAGAGAAGGAATGAAAGCAACTGGTCGATTCCGAAAATAACAACTCCGCAGATAACAACCACGACAAGAACCACGCCACTGGATTTGAGAACCGTCATTTTGTCAGGCCAAACAATTTTCTTGATTTCGCCTTTAAGATCCTTGACGAACTTCTTTATGGCTTTACCCGCGCGCTTGAAAATGTTGCCGTTGGGGTTAGACTGCTTATTCGCTTTTTTCGCTTCTTTTTCAGCTCTTGCGACTTTTTCGGCAGCCTCGGAAACTTCCTTTTTAGCCATTGGTTCTCCTCCTGTGTTATTTGGTTTCTTTGTGGAGAGTATGCTTCCTGCAGAAACGGCAGTACTTGTTCATCTCCAACCTGTCGGGTGAGTTCTGCTTGTTTTTCATTGTGTTGTAGTTGCGCTGTTTGCATTCGGTGCATGAAAGCGTGATTTTCACTCTTTTACCGTTAGCAGCCATTTGCGGCACCTCCATCTTTTAGGAATTTTTAGCCTCCCTCTGTGACTACCGGAAAAAGGGCACAAAAATAAAGCCCTCCCGCAGAGGTGTAGATATAATATCACAAGTC
>ONON01000249.1 GCA_900319455.1 uncultured Eubacteriales bacterium | reverse complement strand
TTGTTACTGTCTTTGGGCGTGGCTGCCGCATTAAAGGCAACCCATTGTTTTCATATTAAAACCGTTGAAATTTCGTCTTTAAGCGCCTGTAATACCGCACTGTCTTTTTCCGGGTTGTTAATAACGCTGTCAAGCATCCGCTCAACATCACGCGCCGCAATTCTTACGGCTTCTTTTTTAGCGGCTGCCACTTTTCGGCTTTCACAGATTATTTTCGCCTTTTCGAGCAATTCACCGGCTTCGCTTACATCCCTTGCGCAGTTAAACTGCGGGTATTTGTCATCTATGCTTTCAACCTCGCCGGTAACAATATCGCCCGCAAGTTTTATGGCGGTGTTGTTGGAGCCTATCTCGTGATACTGCCCGTCAAAAAGCCAGATTGTGTTGCGGAAAGGGCTTTGCGAAACGTCCACCGACCTGTCGGGTGAAATATATCTGCCTTCTTTTTCAAAAGCCTCTCCGAGAGGCGCCGACCGCGCTCCCGGTGCGGTAGAAGATATTTGAATAACGGAATCGGAATTTACGCTTTTAGCGCTTTTGAAAAGTGAGAGAAAATCAAAATCTCTGCTGTTCTGACCGAAATGTTTGTTGTAGCCGCAGATGAAATAAACTCCGACAGAGCATTTATCCCTGAGGGTCAGAAGTCTGTTGACAAGGTTGCACTGTGCCCTGTAATAAACAGCGGATTTTTCTTTGACATCAAGCAGTTTTTTATTGTTTGTGTTATTGAAAAGCTTTTCAATAACCTCGTTATATCTCTCCTTAGGCACAAGCGCCATAAAAGAAGTGTTGCGCAAAATAACGGAATGTACAACGCCGTCAATAAGGCTGCCGAACACCTTTTCAATCTGTTTTTCTTTAACTCTTGAAAGAACAGATGAATATTTTTCGCCGAAAAAGCCTTTTATCTGCTGCGCGAAGTTTTCGCCCGTATTGAATGTAATGAGATCGGACAAACCGTCGCTGCCGTTCCACGCGCCGACTATACTGACAATTTTGCTTATATAATCGCCGTCAAGCGCCCCTGTTTCATCGGAATAGTATTTATCAATATAAGCGTTCACAACAGAAGCGCCCATGCTCATAGGCACAAGAACAACTTTTTTGCTGCCGGTTTTATTTTTCTGATCCTCCAAAACATCTTTGATTGTTTCATGCAGGGCATCGGCGTCGGCGTAAATGTCTGAAAAAGGCGAGTAATTGAAACAGTAGAGGTTTTCTTCCCCTATTTTTTCCGAAATGCTTTTGCAGGGAATATCCCGGTAAACGCGGCAAAGCATACTTTTTTCATATTCATCGCAGTATTCACCGGTTAAAAGGTTAATATGCCTGAGCTTGTCAAAAGACCTTGAACCGTAAATTTTGAGGCAGACATTTTCAGGCAGGCTGTCGCTTTCATCCACCACACAGCAGGAAAGAAGCGCGGAAAACAAATCGCGCACCGTTTTTGTTTTTATGAAATCCGCAGATGAGACAAGGGTCAAAAGCCCGCGAAGCAGTGTGCCCGCAAGGCTGAAATACATTTTAAGATTGAAATCTTTAAAGGCTATTTCTTTTTTTCTCGGAATCAGATTCCAGCAATAATCATCCGAGCCCTTCAAAGACGCCCAGGTCTGACCGATTCCCGTTACAAAAATCACGGGGTTATTACATTTGCCCATTTTGCATACTCCCGGAACACTTTTATGTATAAAATAATATAGCACTCAAATGATTATTATTCAATACATTAATCGGCGTAAGCCGGCGGCTTACCGATGAAAACGCGGGCCTGCTGACGCAAGCCCGCAATATTTTACTGCTGTTTGTTTATAAGACCGCTGATCGCGTGCCACAAATCGGTTTTGTTAAACCAGTTAACAAAATTCGCCGCAAGCTCAAGAATGATATTCTCAAAAACGGAACCTATCTTATAGCCTGTGTCGCTGCCCAAGCCCGCGTAAGCATTCTCGCCGTTATAGCTTAAGCAGAAAATGCTCAGCGAATGCGGAGGAACAGACTGACTGATTTTGTTGTTGACAACGGCAACTTTCTGATAGCGCGGCGAGACAATGCCGTTGAGAAAACCAAATCTGTTTGCGAGGTTAAACAAACCGCTGCCGATATATCTCTGTTCGGCTGCAGGGTCTATTTTTGAGAAACCGTTGAAATTGATTTTTATATTTTTAGATTCCTGCGATGAGTTGACCACATTGACATAAATCTTTTTTGTTTCGGGATTAATGCTGACGACCTGATAAACATCATCTGTTTTGCCGCTGAGCGTGCTGTTAAGAACGCCTGAGCCGGTGTTGTTCATATAAAGCTGCTGAACATAATAGCTCGGAGTTCTGACAACCTCTTTTGAGTTGAACCAAATCAGGTTGGGCGCCCATTGGGTGTAGCCGTCTCTGGCGAAAAGAGGCGCGTAGCACGCCATTTCAACAATATCGCCGTTGCGCACAAGGTTGACCATATGCGCGGCTTCATCAACGGCAACCTGCAGATTGTTTTTGGTAATCTGATCTCCGCCGCCCCTGTGAACGGCATATTCGCCCACAAAGACCTTTGCGCCGTCACGGCTGTACGCGTCATATTTCTCGGCATTCGCGTAGGGCCACCAGGTAGGAACATAATAATGCTCATCAACTATTGTGTCGGTATATTTTTCGTTAATCTGCTCCCACGCGTACTCGTGTTCTTTACCGTCAGCCCACGCTCCCGCCGATGAAATAACCGTGATTTCGGGGTGCTGCTGTTTGACAGCGTTATAAATTACATCAAACCTTTCCCAATAATCCTCCATCCAGTTTTCATTACCGACGCCGAGATATTTCATATTAAAAGGCTCCGGATGGCCGTTCTCGGCTCTTTTCGCTCCCCAATAGGTATCTGCCGAGCCGTTTGCGTATTCTATCAAATCCATAATATCCTGAATATGCTGCTGCATTTCTTCGCTGTCAATGTCATATTTCCAGTCGCCCCTGCCCTGACACATAAGCCCGGCGTGAACAATGGGGAGCGGCTGTGCGTCAAGATAATCGCAAAGGCAGAAATACTCATAAAAACCAACGGCAAGGCTTTGATTGTAGCCCCAGATGTTGGGGATCTGTTTACGCTCTTCAAGCGGACCTATTGTGTTTTTCCAGTTGTACGCATAGTCCCAGTCATAGGCTCCCTCAACAAGGCACCCGCCGGGGAAGCGCATAAAAGCGGGATTCAACTCTTTAAGAGCCTGAACAAGATCGGCGCGAAGGGTAGAGTTCTTCCACATTTCATCACCGTAGCCGAAACTGTTATGCGAAACGAGCATAAAGAAATCGATATCCGCGCCCTGAGGAACAGAAAGCTGCAAAACCGTGTAATCTGTTTTTGACGGCGTTATAACGGCTGAATATTTTTCAAACCCTCCTTCAACATCAAACGAAACGGAGGCAACGCTCTGCTCTTTCTCATTTGTGAAAGCCGCTGATATTTCACACTTTTTTTCACTTCTCGCGTAAAATGAGAAGTCATATTCAACGCCTTTTTCAAGGTAGATACCGAGAGTTGCGTCTTTATCGGGATAGCCGAAGTTACGCGCTACACAATCGGTAATCGCGTGCAAATAGTTAGGATTTGATTCACTCATAGGCTCTTCATTTAAAAGTTTTGCCTCACCTAAGGGAATCTCCCAACCCGTCAACCTGCAGTCATAATCGGGAGCCCATGCGAGTTTTTGTTCAAACGAATTGTTTCTGATAAGATTTGAGCTTAATCCGCCGTCTGCCGCGAAATTGATATCCTCAAAGAATATACCGAAAAGGTTTTGACTTATCGGTTTGTATTCCCCTGCCCCGTCAACATCAATAACTGCGCAACTGCCTGCCGCGGAGACGGTATTTTGCGCGAACACACAGATTAACAGTGAGATAACAAGAATTATGCTTGTTAAAGCTTTAATTTTTTTCATAAAACGCCCTCCCGGTTTTATTTAAAATAACCTATATAATCAATTTTCAGTTTATCATCCCCGAACAGATGCGAATAGAGGTCAACAAAATAATCATCGGTCATTCCGGCAATATAATCCGTAACTATCTGATTGTGTTCGGTTTGCTCATAAGGCATTTTTCTCTGATAATGCGCTTTGTTTACATACTTTATATGATGGGTAAAAACCGGAGAATCATAATTGCCGCTTTTCAAATCATTCAAAAGACGCGCGTAAAGTTTTTCCATCATAGGTTTGACCGTTAAATCAACCGCGGATTTAATCCGCTCGTCGTTGTAAATCAGCCTGTAATTGTCTGCTTTTGCCTTTTTGAGCGCCTCAAAATGTGTGTCATCCATTTTAATATACGGCTTACCGTAGCTGTTTTCAACAATATTAACAATCAGATTGTTGATAAACTCGGCGTTTGTCGAGCCGATTGCGCCTGCCTCAAATTTATCTTCATCAATTATTTTCGCGCGGGCGGCATCCTGCCTGTCTTTACCGAGGTATGCTATAATATCCGAAATGCGCATAACACAGCCTTCAAGAGTGGAAGGCACAAGCTTTTTTACACTTTCTTTGTCAAGGTAACAATTCTCAATCTGTCTGTCAAATTCCGAAAAATCTTCAATCGGCACAGGCTTATATTCGCTTTTTTCAATTTCACCGTCATGAGCGGCAATGCCGCTTAAAGTCTGCAATGTGATATTGTAAGGAAAAACCGAATCCAAGACACGCACAGAGTGAATATTATGGCTGAAATGCCTGCCCGCGTAACTGTAAAACAGCTCATCAAGTATTTTCTCACCGGCGTGGCCGAACGGAGTGTGACCTATATCGTGCCCGAGTGCTATGGCCTCAATCAAATCAAGGTTCAGGTTAAGCGCTTTGCCTATTGTTCGCGCAATTCTCGAAACAAGCTGAACATGCAAGGCACGGCGGCTTATATCATCATTTTTATAAAAAGAAAACACCTGTGTTTTATCGGCGTATCTGTTGTAAAAAGGGCAATGAATAATTTTGTCGCAATCGCGGATAAACGCGGTGCGTATAATATTCGCTCTGTCTTTCTCGGGGTTTCTGCGCAACGCTTTATTCTCATCAAAAGCAAGGCGGATAAATGAGTTTTCCGCCTTTTCGCGCCGGATTCTTTCGGCAAGATCTTCACTTAAATGTTCGTAGTACAGCATATAATCATCCGGATTGAATTATTTTAGACCATAATAACATATAACAAGCCCGGCTTCAAGAATTATTTGACCGCGGATAATGTTGCAAAGAACAGCGTTTAAAATGCCTTATTAAGTTTTGAAAATTGTTTTTCAAAAAAATGAAATCTCGCTATTGATTTTTTCAAAAAACTGTGATAATATAATCAAGCATTAAATATGTTGCAACTTTCTCGGGGGTGTAGCTCACTTGGGAGAGCGCTTGAATGGCATTCAAGAGGTA
>ONON01000181.1 GCA_900319455.1 uncultured Eubacteriales bacterium | reverse complement strand
TCCGTCGGTTATAAAAACCTCAGTCTGGTAATCATCCTCGAAATGCATTCCGAAATTCGGTCTGTCATAAATATCCTCGGCGTAACTCACCGTGATTTTTTCGCCCTTTTTCGCGCATTTGACAACCGCGTAGCCCACCGTGTTTTCGCCCGCGTCATAGAGCCTTGTTTTTCCGTCATCCTCAATCAAAACGGGGTTGAGTGTCTTAATCACTTTATCCGCCGGCGCAAACTGAAGCTCATAATTGCTTTCGGGCGTTTCAATCTCTCTTGACGGTGCAAAATCATCGCCGTCATAATCCGCCGTCATAAAGTTTGCCGGCAAAATGGTGTAGTCATGCTTTTCGCCGTTGTAAAGACAGCTTTCGGTGATATACCCTTTGTGTGTGAGGGTGGTTTTATCGGAGAGTATATCTCCGCTTTGCTTTTCAATTACATAGCAGAGTTTAGGTCTGCCGTAGGTAACATAGCCCTCCGCGTCGCGGTAATCGTTGCAGTAGTAGCCGGGGCCGAGGCAAATAACAAGTATGTTTTCGCCGTCATCAAGGTACTGTGAAATGTCATATTTCACACAGTAGGTGCGAAACGACAGCTTGTCAACAAGCGGGTATTCAAATTTTGACAGGTCTCTGTAACTGTAATTTGAGGCATTGGGCACAAGCAGATCGTCGCTGACTTTTCTGCCGTTTATATACAGCCTGAAAAAACCGAGACCGCAGACCAGAGCGGTCGCAGTCTCGCCTTTGACGGCTGTGAATGTTTTTCTGAAAACGGGCGCGGCGCTGCCGTAACAGTCAATAAAACGCGCCCCTTTAAAAAGCTCGGTTCCTTTCATAATCACTCACATCCCGTAATTATTAAATATATGGTTTGTTCTTAATCCGCGTTATTCTGCGCTTGCGAGGCGTTCACGGAAGCATCACCCGTTTTTTCTGCCGTGCTGTTTACCTCGCGCACATAGGCATAGATAGGTTCCAGTTTTTCTTTGGTCAGCGGGAAGAAGAATTTGTAAAGTATGAAAATCAGGGTATATACAACCGCGGGAATAAGCGTGCATACCTTGAGTATTCCCTCGCTGATGCCGGGCACATAGCCGGCGTTAGCCATAGTCTGAGCCTCATAGCCTATTTTGCTCAGAAGCATAAGTCCGCCGTAGTCCGCGGCAGTCTGCCCGAGCTTGCGGCAAAAGGTGTAAACGGCGTAAATCGCGCTTTCGCCTTTTTCATGCGTTTTATATTCCTGATAGTCTATAACATCGGCAACAACAGCCCAGTTTGTGATTGAAACAAACGAATATCCAAAGCCGATTACAAACAGCAGAATCATAAACAGTGCCGCCTGATCTCTGCCGGGTTTGATAACATAGGCGGCAACCGCGGCGGCCGCGGAGAAAAACGCGCCGAACTGGCAAAGTTCCTTTTTGCCGAACCGTTTAACAAGTTTCGGCACAAACAGAATCATTATCGCCATTGGCAGGTATTGCGCTATTGTGCCCACAACCGAAAGGTTTGTGTTGCAGAAGTAGTTTTTATAAAGATATTGGTTGAGCGAAGCAAACTGAAGCTGACCGCTGATAAGAATACCGGTAAGGGCAAGCACAACAAAGGGTTGGCTTTTAAGCATGGCGCCGTATGTTTTTTTGATGTTCACCTTCGGATTTTCGTCCGAACGCACACGCTCTTTTGTGGTCGCGTAGCAGGCATAATACGCAACAACCGAAAAGGCAGCCATTGCCGCCGCAAATTTAAACATTCCGCCCGCGTTCGCGACATTGTATGTTCCGCCGCTGCCGTCATCGATTTTTGTATAGATTATAAACGGAGCGAGAAGCAGCGGAGCCGCTCCGCCTATACCGCCGCCTATTGAACGGAAGGTTGACAGCAGAGTTCTGCCCTCAGGGTCATCGGTAATAACCGATGCAAGCGAGCCGAAAGGCACATTCATCCCGGTGTAAAACATACCGAACGCTATGTAGGTTATGTATGCGAACAACAGCATAAGCCCCTGACTTTGCGTAAGTGAGCTTATGTTAAAAAAGCATATAAGTTCGCTGAGCGCCAGCGGAATTGCGACAACCTTTAAATATTGACGGTATTTGCCGCTTTTGCCCGGCCTTTTTTTCGCGACAATCGCGCCCCACATAGGGTCGTTTACCGCATCCCACAGCCTTGTGAAAAGGAAGAGCTGAGCGACCTTTTTTGTTTCGATTTTGAGAACATCTGTGTAAAACACCTTCAAAAATGACGAAACATAAGTCAGCACAAACAGGTTGCCCGTGTCGCCGAGCATATAACCCATACCCTCTTTTATGCCGATGTGATTGGGGTGAACGGGCTTATCCTCAGGCAGTTTTCTGCTTTTTGCCATAAAACCACTCCTTGAAACAATTTAATATATAATATAACATAATTAAAATTAAATCAACACCAACCGGAATGTTTAAATCGGCGCAGCGGAACCTTTTTACTGTTGAATAACAGACGGCTGTGTGTTATATTAAGTTAAAATCCGTTGTGCGCATTTTGGGAGGTGCCTTATGAAAAAGCTGCTAACCGTCGCTTTAATTATTATTTCCGCTGTTCTCGTTGCCGTCGGCTGTATGCAAGGCCAGCCGGATTCGGTTTTTGCCAAAGCGGCAACAGTATGTCTGGAGTGTATCGGCATTGGATAAGAAAAAACGCTTTGCATTACAGTCTCTCGCCGTTTTGCTGCACAACGCGGATTTAAAAGGCTTTTTTACAGGCAGGATATCGGCAACACCCGCAAAGAATGTCTGTGTGCCGGGGCTTAACTGCTACTCCTGCCCGGCCGCAACCGGTGCCTGCCCCATAGGCTCGCTTCAGAGCGCGCTCGGCGCTTATGAATTCAGATTCCCGTATTATGTTCTCGGCCTTCTCATCTTTTTCGGAGCGGTCGCGGGCAGGTTTATCTGCGGTTTTTTATGCCCATTCGGTTTTTTGCAGGATTTACTTTACAAAATCCCGTTTTTCAAAAAGATAAAAACCTTCCGGGGCGACAGATACCTGCGCCTTATCAAGTATATTGTGCTGACAGTTCTTGTTATTGTTCTGCCGCTGTGTGTTAAACTCACGCCGTTTTTCTGCAAATACCTCTGCCCGTCCGGCACCCTTGCGGGCATCCTTTTAGCCTTTTCAGACACCCGCCTTTTTGATCTGTTCGGCTCAATGTTCGCGTGGAAGGCGTGCATACTGGGAATAATTCTGCTCGCGGGCATTATCATATACAGACCGTTTTGCAAATACCTCTGCCCGCTCGGCGCGTTCTATTCGCTTTTCAACCGTGTTTCGGTGTTTAAAATGGATGTGGATAAAAGCGCCTGCATCGGCTGCTCGGCTTGCGCCGGCACCTGCAAAATGGGGGTAAATCCCTCATTAAACCCGAACTCGCTTGAGTGTATACGCTGCGGAGAGTGCGTAAATGTGTGCCCTTGCGGCGCCCTTAAATACACAACCGCTTTAAATAAAAAGCCCGCCGTAAAGGGTGAGAGAAACTCCGTTGAATAAGGTGGCGGTAATATGAGCGGCGACAATATATTCATGGCGAAAAAAATTGCCGAGCTTGTAAGCGGGCTCGGCGGAAAGACCTATTATGTGGGCGGAATGGTGCGCGATGAACTGCTCGGCATTGAAAACAAAGATGTTGACATTGAGGTTCACGGCATAACCCCCGAACAGCTTGAGGGCATTCTTGACAGCGTCGGCGAAAAACTTAAAATCGGCGCGAGTTTCGGCATTTTCGGCCTGCGCGGTTATGATATTGATATAGCAATGCCCCGCAGGGAACGCGCGACAGGCAGAGGCCACCGTGATTTTGAGGTTTTTGTGGATCCGTTTCTCGGGGCGGAGAAGGCGGCAATGCGCCGTGATTTCACAATAAACGCCCTGATGAAAGATGTTATCACGGGTGAAATTGCAGATTTTTTCGGCGGAATTCGGGATTTAAATAACGGAATATTGAGGCATGTAAACGACAGCACCTTTGTTGAGGATCCGTTGCGCGCTTTGCGGGCCTGTCAGTTTGCGGCGAGATTCAATTTTGAAATTGCGCCCGAAACGGTTGAAATAATAAAAACAATGAGCCTTGACGCGCTTGCAAAAGAGAGGGTGCTCGGCGAGCTGAAAAAAGCATTTCTCAAAGCGGAAAAGCCCTCCGTTTTTTTCGAATATCTGAAAAAAGCAGAACAGCTCGGTCCGCTGTTTCCGGAACTCTATGCTCTTATCGGCGTTGAGCAGCCCGCGAACCGGCACCCGGAGGGGGATGTGTTCAACCACACAATGCTTGTGCTTGACGCGGCGGCAAAACTCAAAAACGGAGCGCGAAATCCCTTCGGCTTTATGCTGTCGGCTCTCTGCCATGATTTCGGCAAGGCCGTAACGCAGAAAAACGAAAACGGAAAAATCACATTTCACTCCCACGAAACAGAAGGTCTGCCGCTTATTAAAAGTTTTCTGCGCCGTCTTACCGATGAAACAGAGCTGATAAAATATGTTTTAAATCTGTGCGAGTTGCATATGCGCCCTAATCAGCTTGCCGCTTTCAAATCAAGCCGGAAGGCTCTCAACAAACTGTTTTATGAAAGCGCCGACCCGGAGGCTCTTGTTCTGCTTGCCGAAGCGGACGCCCTCGGTTGCGGCGGGCGCGAAATAAGCCCGGAAAACCGGGAATATCTTATAAAAGGACTTGAAGCGTATAACAAAACAATGGCTAAGCCCTGTGTTCTCGGGGCGGACCTTATCAAAGCGGGGCTTACTCCCGGCGTTTATTTCTCAGAGCTTCTTGAATACGCAACAAAACTGCGCCTTGCCGGAATTGAAAAAGAAAACGCCCTCAAACAAACCCTCGCTTACGCCAAGTCTAAGGGATATTATAATTGAATACGGTTATTACAAAAGCAGCCTTTCCGGGCTGCTTTTTGTTTGCCTGTTATTGATTTTT
>ONON01000089.1 GCA_900319455.1 uncultured Eubacteriales bacterium | reverse complement strand
TTTGCTCGGTGTGTGATGAATGCTTTACCGTAACGCCGGATGTCGCCCTGAAACTCTCCGATACAAAATCCACGCAGGGGGTGTTCTGCGTTTGCGAAATGCCCGCCGGCGCTGAGAAAATCGACCGCTCAAAAAAATATATTGCGCTTGAAAACCTGCAGGACCCTTCAAACCTCGGCGCCGTGTGCAGAACAGCGGAGGCGCTGGGCATGGGAGGCGTAATAGTAAGCGGCGGGTGCGATATTTACAACCCCAAGGCTCTGCGGGCGGCTATGGGCTCGTCGCTCAGAATAAATGTTATTACGGCGCAATCGCTTGTTGCGGTTATTGAAAAGGCAAACAGCCAAGGGATGCTGACCCTTGCCTCAACCCCGCGTGAGGGCGCGCAGAGTATTTGCGACACCGAAACACAAGGCGGCTTAATTTGCTGCGTGGGCAACGAGGGCAACGGGCTCTCCGATGCCGTAATCGCCGCCTGCTCACAAACGGTAACAATCCCGATGAAGGGCAGGGCGGAATCGCTCAACGCATCGGCAGCGGCGGCTGTTCTTATGTGGGAAATTTCACGGAAGGGCTGAAAGATGAACGAAAAGGCTTACGCTGTATGGCTGTCTCTCGCTCTCGGAGCGGGCGCCCGCTGCGGTGAGATACTGAGCGCGTTTGACTGTATCCGCGACATATATGAAAGCGATATGCAAACACTGCGTATGAGCGGCGTCTTCACGCCGAGGCAGCTTGAAAAAACAGAAAAAACCCCGCTGAGCGACGCCGTTGTTCAGCTTGAAACCTGCGAAAAGAACGGCTGGCACTGCGTGACTTATGAAGAAAATGAATACCCCGAACTTCTCAGAAGAACGGCGGACCCTCCCGTGGTTCTTTATGTAAACGGCAGTATCGATTATGTTAACTCATCGCTGTGCTTCGGCATAGTGGGCACAAGAAACCCCTCAAACGACAGCGTAAACACGGCTGTGAGCATAAGCGCTCAGCTGGCTGACGCGGGCGCGGTAATCGTCAGCGGAGGCGCGCTCGGAATTGATTCCGCCGCCCACAGGGGCGCGTTGAAGGCGGGGGGCAAAACAATAGCGGTTCTCGGCTGCGGTCTTGGCACAAGGTACCTTATGCAGGGCGCTTTTCTGCGTGAGGAAATCAGCAAAAACGGTGCTGTCATATCCGAGTTTTCTCCCTTTGCCCCGGCTTCAAAAACAACCTTCCCCATAAGGAACCGCATAATTTCGGGCATAAGCAGGGGCGTGCTTGTGGTTGAGGCGGGCGAAAGAAGCGGCTCGATTATTACGGCGAACTGCGCCATGCTTCAGGGCAGGGATGTTTTCGCGGTGCCCGGCAGCGTTGTTTCATCGGCATATATCGGCGCCAACAGGCTTATACGCGACGGAGCGTCGGCCGTTACCTGCGCGCAGGATATTATTGATGAGTATGAGGCGCTGTACCCGGGGCAGCTCAAACGCCGCGATTACGCCGCTGCCGAAACAGCGCGCGGCGACAGCAAACCCGCGAAGGTTATAAAAAAATCAACCGCTCTTATGAGTGAAAAAGAAAAAACAGTTTACGCCCGTTTCGGCTCCGAACCCCTTTATCCGGGCGATATAGCGGCGGCAACGGGATTGAGCCTCGGAGAGGTAAACGAAATTCTTACGGCACTTGAAATAAACGATTATGTAATCTCCGTCTCGGGCGGCAGATTTACACTCATATAAAAAACGAAAGGTAAAAGGTATGTCAAAACTTATTATTGTCGAGTCACCCGAAAAGGCGAAAACAATCAAAAAATATCTCGGCTCAGGCTATGATATTGTTGCGTCAAAAGGCCATATAAGGGACCTTCCCGCGGCAAAGCTCAGCGTTGATGTCAAAAACAATTTTGAGCCGAAATACGCTGTCATAAAAGAAAAAGAAAAACTCGTGAAAGAACTTCAGGATAAAGTCAAAAAGAGCGATTTCGTTTATCTCGCGGCGGACCCGGACGGTGAGGGAGAAGCGATTTCGTGGCATCTGGCGGAGGTTCTCGGCCTTGACCTTAACACGAAAAACCGCGTAACATTCAACGAAATCACAAAAACCGGCATAAGCAACGGGATGAAAACGCCCAGGGCGGTGGATATGGATCTTGTAAACGCCCAGCAGGCGAGAAGAATCCTTGACAGGCTTGTGGGCTACAGGTTAAGCCCGTTTGTGTCACAGAAAATCCGCCGCGGCCTCTCCGCCGGCAGGGTGCAGAGCGTTGCCGTGAGAATGATTGTGGACCGCGAAAACGAGATTAACGCCTTTGTGCCGGATGAATACTGGAACATTGACGCGAAGCTCGCGAACTCACAGCGCAAAACCTTCACCGCTTCGCTCACCGCCGATGAAAACGGCAAAATCAAAATAAAAAACAAAGAGCAGGCGGATTCATATCTCGCAAGGCTCGAAGGCGCCGATTACACGGTAAAATCCTACAAAAAAGGCACCAGAAAAAAGAACCCTGCCCCTCCCTTCAACACATCCACCCTTCAGCAGGAGGCTTCGCGCAAACTCGGCTTTCAGGCTGAAAGAACAATGCGCGTGGCGCAGGAGCTGTATGAGGGCGTTAATGTTGAGGGCGTAGGTATGACCGGTCTTATTACCTATATGAGAACGGACTCCCTGAGAATTTCGGAAGAGGCGCGCGCGCAGGCGAAAAAATATATTGAAAACACCTTCGGCAGGGCCTATGTCCCCGAAAAAGCGCCTTACTACAAATCAAGAGCCAACGCTCAGGACGGCCACGAGGCCGTTCGCCCCACAGACCCGTCGCTTACCCCGGATGCGGTTAAGGCAAGCCTCACGGCAGATCAGTTCAAACTCTATTCGCTTATATGGAAGCGTTTTATCGCCTGCCTTATGGCACCCTGCGTTCAGAACACCGTAAAAGCGGAGGTTACCGCGGCAACGGCGCAGGACTCGGCAAAAGGAATGTTCTGCCTTTTCTCCGTCGCAGGCTACAGCGTAAAGTTTGACGGCTTTACAAGACTTTATGAAATATCGGATGACGATGACGAAAACAGCAGCGTGCCCGAGCTCAAAGAGGGCGAAAGGCTCAAATTCAAAGATATTAAAGCGGCGCAGCATTTCACTCAGCCGCCCGCGCGCTACACCGAGGCCTCACTTATAAAAGAGCTTGAGGAAAACGGAATAGGCAGACCCAGCACATACGCTTCCATTATTTCCACAATCACAAAAAGAGCGTATATTGTGCGCAGGCAGAAGCAGCTTGTGCCCACCGAGCTCGGCGGAGCGATTACCGCCCTTCTCAAGGATGAGTTCCCGAAAATAGTCAACACAAAGTTTACCGCCCAGATGGAAGCCAACCTTGACGAAATCGGTATGGGCAAAATGGATTATATAAAAATGCTTGACACCTTCTATGATGACCTTGAGAAAACCCTTGAAAAAGCCAAATCCGATATGAAGAATGTCAAGATTCAGCTTCAGGAGGATATTACCGACATCCCCTGCGACAAATGCGGGGCTATGATGGTAATCAAAACCGGCAGGTTCGGCAAATTCCTTGCCTGCCCGAATTATCCCAAGTGCAAAAACGCCAAGCCTCTTGTTGTGAGCACCGAGGCAAAATGCCCCAAGTGCGGCAGTGACATAATTCAGCGCCGCTCCAAAAAAGGGCACACCTTCTACGGCTGCAGCAACTGGCCGAACTGCGATTTTATGAGCTGGGACGAGCCTTCGGGCGAGAACTGCCCCAACTGCGGCAAGGCGCTGTTCAAAAAGAAAAACGGCAAAACCGTGTGCCTGACGGAAGGCTGCGGCTATGAGAAAAAAACGGGCAGAAAAAATGGCTGACATTATTGTTATCGGCGGAGGCTTCGCCGGAACCGAGGCGGCAATGCAGCTCGCGAAAAGAGGCATAAAAGTCACTCTTTATGAGATGAAACCCGAAAAGTTTTCGCCCGCGCACTCAAACGCGGGGCTGGCTGAGCTTGTTTGCTCAAACTCCTTCAAAGCGACAAGGCTCGGCTGCGCGGCGGGGCTTCTCAAGGCGGAAATGAAGCTTATGGGCTCCCTTTGCGTTGACTGCGCCGAAAAAACGGCTGTTCCCGCCGGGGGAGCGCTCGCGGTGGACCGTGATAAATTCTCGGCACTGGTTACGCAGGTAATCGAAAACGAGCCGCTCATAACGGTTGTGCGAAAAGAGATAACCGAAATTCCCGATTCACCCGCAATAATCGCGGCGGGTCCGCTCGCCTCGGAAACGCTCAGCGGGAAAATCTCCGCGCTGTGCAACGGCAATCTCAGCTTTTTTGACGCGGCGGCTCCGATAGTTACGGCAGACAGTATCGATATGTCAAGGGCGTTCTGCCAGTCAAGGTATGACAGGGGCGAGCCCGACGATTACATAAACTGCCCGCTCACCCGTGAGGAGTACGAGGCCTTTTACGGCGAGCTTATCAAAGCGGAAACGGCTCCCGTTCACGGCTTTGACAAAAACAACGGCGTTTATGAGGGCTGTATGCCCGTTGAGGTTATGGCAAAACGGGGCAAAGACACAATCCGTTTCGGCCCTATGAAGCCTTCGGGGCTTACCGACCCCGCTACCGGGCGCAGACCGTTCGCCAACCTTCAGCTTCGCAAAGAAAACGCGCAGGGCACAATGTATAACCTTGTGGGGTTTCAGACAAATCTTAAATTCGGCGAGCAGAAAAGAGTGTTTTCAATGATACCCGCGCTGAAAAACGCGGAGTTTGTGCGTTACGGCGTTATGCACCGCAACACATTCATCAATTCGCCCGAAGCGCTTGAATACGGATACCGCTTCAAGGCGAGGGAGAACCTTTGGTTCGCGGGGCAGATTACAGGCGTTGAGGGCTATATGGAGTCCGCCGGTTCCGGCATTACAGCGGGAATAAACGCGGCAAGGTATCTGCAGGGCAAACCGCCCCTCAAAATGCCCGCGACCTCAATGCTTTCAAGCCTTGCGCGGTATGTTTGCACGCAAAATAAGAATTTTCAGCCTATGGGCGCGAGCTTCGGCCTGCTGCCCACGCTTGAAACCGGAATACGCGACAAGCGCGAAAGGTATGAGGCTCTGTCAAACAGGGCGCTTGCCGACCTCAGAGAGTGCCTGGCGGAGCAGGGCGAATTATTTGAAGAGGAATAATTATGGATGAAAACCTTGTAAAATTTCAAAAAAATATCAATTATAAATTCAAAAACACCGAGCTGCTTGAAAGAGCGCTCTCGCATTCGTCTTACGCAAATGAAAAAGGGCTTAAAGAGAGCAACGAGCGCCTTGAGTTTTTAGGCGATTCCGTTCTCGGCTTCATTTCGGCGGAGTATTTTTTCAATCTCTACAAAAACCAGCCGGAAGGCAGCCTTACAAAGCACAGGGCGGCGGCTGTCTGCGAAAAAACGCTTTGCAAGTTTTCAAAAGAGCTTGAAATAGATAAGGTCATAAAGCTCGGCAAGGGCGAAATCAGAATGGGCGGCGCGCAAAGGCCCTCCATTCTTGCCGACGCGTTTGAATCCGTGCTCGCGGCAATCTACCTTGACGGCGGAATAGAACCCGCGAAAGAGCTTGTTCTGCGCTTTATTACCCGTGACGGCATAGATGTTTCGGTAAGGGATTACAAAACAATGCTTCAGGAGGTTGCGCAAAAGCACCCCGAAGAAACGGTTGAGTATTTTGTTGTTGATGAAAAGGGCCCCGACCACGCCAAGGAGTTCACCGTGGAGGTTCACCTCAACTCAAATATTCTCGGCACGGGAACGGGCAGAAGCAAAAAATTAGCCGAGCAGGCGGCTGCGAAAGAGGCGCTCAAACTTATGGGCCTGCGCGAATGATGAAGCATATAAACGTAGCGCTTTTCACCGTGCATGAGGGCTGCCCGAATATGTGCACCTTCTGCGACCAGAGGAGCATATCGGGAAGCGTTAAAAAAATAACCGCCGATGATGTTCACAAAGCGGCAAAAACCGCACTTGAGGGCAAAACAGACGCCCGCGGCGGTGAGATAGCGTTTTTCGGGGGCAGTTTCACCCTGATTGAACGCGGATATATGCTCTCGCTGCTTGAAGCGGCGAAACAGCACATTGACAGCGGCGATTTTTCGGGCATACGCGTCTCCACCCGGCCGGACGGCATAAATGATGAGATTTGCGACATTCTGAAAAAATACGGCGTTACAAGCGTTGAGCTGGGCGCGCAGAGCATGGATGACAGGGTGCTTCTTCTCAACAAAAGGGGGCACACTGCGCAGGATGCGGTAAACGCGTCGGAAATGCTCAAATCATACGGGTTTTCACTCGGCTTGCAGATGATGACGGGGCTTTACGGCTCAACGGATGACGACAGCATTGAAACGGCAAAAAAAATAATCGGCTTATCTCCCGATACGGTGCGTATCTACCCCACCGTTGTTATTAAAGGCACCGAGCTGGACCGCCTTATGAAGGCGGGCGAATACACGCCGCAGAGCGTTGAGGCGGCGGCAAAACTCGGAAGCGTGCTTATTCCGATGTTTGAGGAAGCGGGCATAAAGGTTATCCGCTTCGGCCTGCATTCGGGCGGCGGAGTTGAGGGCAGTTACACGGGAGGGGCGTACCATCCCGCTTTGAGAGAAATGGCGGAAAGCCTTATTTTCCTTGACAAAGCGCTTAAAGCGGCAAACGGCAGGCAGGGCAGCGCCGAGGTTTATGTAAACCCCGCCTGCGTTTCAAAAATGACGGGGCAAAAACGCGGCAACATCGAAAAGCTCGCGCAGGCCGGCATCAGATGCGCCGTCAAAGGTGACCCTTCTCTTGAAAAAAACGAAATCAGGCTTCAATTTATATAAAACAAAGGTCAGGTAAAAATGTATTTAAAATCACTTGAATTGCAGGGCTTCAAGTCCTTCCCGGATAAGATAGTTTTCAATTTCGGCAAGGGCATTACGGGCGTGGTCGGCCCCAACGGTTCAGGCAAAAGCAACATTTCAGACGCGGTTCGCTGGGTTCTCGGCGAGCAGTCAACAAAATCGCTTCGCGGCTCAAAAATGGAAGATGTTATTTTTGCCGGCACAAGCCTGCGCAAGGCGATGGGCTACGCCGAGGTTACCTTAAACCTTGACAACACCGACCGTTCGCTCAATAAAATGGAAAAAGACGAGGTCTCCGTAACCCGCCGGTTTTACCGTTCGGGCGAAAGCGAGTACCGCATAAACGGCGAGCAGGTAAGGCTCAGGGATGTTCACGAGTTGTTTATGGATACCGGCCTCGGCAGAGACGGCTACTCGCTTGTAAGCCAGGGCAAAGTGGCGGATCTTGTTTCCGCGCGCTCCGCCAAACGCAGAGATATGCTTGAGGAGGCGGCGGGCATTTCGCATTTCCGCTACCGCCGCACAGACGCCAACCGCAGGCTTGAGCAGGCGGAGGAAAACCTTGTGCGCCTGCGCGACATACTCTCCGAGCTTGAAAGCCGCATAGGCCCGCTTAAAACGCAAAGCGAAAAAGCGAAAAAATATCTTGTTCTCGCTTCTGAAAAAAAGGAGCTCGAAATCGGGCTCTGGCTGTTCACGGTTGAAAAATCGCGAAAAGGCCTTATTGAGCAGGAAAACAAGCTGACAATAGCCGCGTCTCAGTATGAGAGCACCGAGCTGGAGTTTGACCGCCTTGAAAACGCCATTGAGGCGGCAATAGCCGAGGGCCAGCGCCTTACAATGGAGATTGAGACAATCCGTTCCGAATCAGCGCGGGCGGAAGAAGAGGCGGCGGGCGTTGACGGCAGAATTGCCGTTGAAAAAAACACAATAGAGCACAATGAAAGCACTGTTGAAAGAATAAGAAAAGACGCGGCGCAGGCTCTTGACAGCAGCGAGCAGATTGACAGGCAGATTGAGCAGGCGGAAAGCGCCATTGCCGAAATAAACGCTCAGACCGAGGAACTGCGCAAAGATTTTGAGCAGGCGGTAAAGGCCGCCGAGGATATAAACACCGAAAACTCGGGCTGCTCCGACAAAGCGAGAGAACTCAGCGAAAAAATAACGGAAAAAACTCTCAGGCTCGCCGACATAAGGGTTGAACTTTCGGCGGGTGAATCCTCCGTTGAGGAGTTGAAATCGAGAATTAACGGCATTGATGAGCTTATCGCGCAGAAAACCCCTGCCGCCGGGCAGCTCAAGGCTGAGAAGGCAAAGGCGCAGGAGGAGCTCAGAGAGCTTGAAAACTCGGCGACGGAGTTTGAAAACTCACTCTCAGGCTATGAGATGATTATTGAGCAGAGAAGCGGAAAGCTCGAAAAACAGCGCAAAGAGCTTGAGGAAATAAACCTTGACATTCACCAGAAACAGGCGCGCATAAAAATGCTTGACGACCTTGAAAAGAACCTTGACGGTTACCAGGGCAGCGTCAAACAGGTAATCACGCAGGCGAAAAGAGGAATGTTAAAAGGCATTCACGGCACGCTCTCTCAGCTTATAACGGTTGAGGGCAAATACGCGGTGGCGGTTGAAACGGCGCTCGGAGCGGCAATACAGAACATTGTTACCGACAGTGAGACGGACGCCAAACGCGCAATAAACTATCTTAAAGAAAACCGCGCAGGCAGGGCGACTTTTCTGCCGCTGTCGTCAATAACTCCCAAACCGTTCACCGAAAAAGGGCTTGAAAAATGCGGCGGCTTTGTCAATATGGCGGACAGCCTTGTTTCCTCCGACGGCAGATATACGGGTATTATCCGCTCGCTGCTCGGCAGAACGGCTGTTGTTGAAACGATTGACGACGGAATAGAAATGGCAAAAAAATACTCCTACCGTTTCAAAATAGTTACGCTTGACGGCCAGGTTATGAACGCGGGCGGCTCAATGACGGGCGGCTCAAGAGGGCAGAATGTGGGCTTCCTTTCGCGTATGAATGAGATTGAAAAGCTGCGCGAAGCGGTGAAAACGCTTGAAAAAGAGTTTGCCGAAAAACAGCGGAGCTTTGAAACAACCGGCAGTGAGCTTAACAGCGTTGCCGCCGAGTATGACTCCGTCAAGGCGGAACTCGCGAAGGCTCAGGAGGATATTATACGCAAAGAGAGCGACCTTGCCCTTATTGCCAACAATTATGAAACGGTTTGCGCTTCATTAAACGGGCTTGAGGAAGAAAAACAGCGCGACGCGCAGCGCGTAAACGAGCTTGAAAAATCCGGCGAAAAGCAGAAGGCTGAAATAACCGCCGTTGAAAACGAAATGAACATTCTCACCGACGCGCTCAATAAGCTCGATGAAACAAGAAGCCGCCTTGTTGAGAAACGCGAGGAGTTTGTAAACCGTCAGAATGAGATTAATCTTGCCATAGTCGAAAAACGCAAAGACGCCGAGGCAAAGCGCGTGATTATTGAGGATTGCGAGTGCAGAAAGCTTATGTCGGGCGCGCGGGCGCAGGAGCTTGAGGACGAGGCGAGGAGCATAGAAGCCGAAAACGGCGAAATTCTCAAAAAAATCGAGGAACTGCAAAATCTGGCTGATTCTTTACGCTCCGGCGCGAAGGAAGCGAAAACCAAAATCGACTCTTTCATCAAAGAGCGCGCGTCAAAAGAGGCTGAGGTTACAACCCTGCGCTCAAAAGAACGCGAGTGCAGCGACAGCAAAGAAAAGCTCAGCGGTGAGGTGGCAAGGCTTGAGGAACGCCGCGACGCTATGCGCAATGAGCTTGAAAACGCGCAGAACAAGCTTTATGACGAGTATCAGCTTACCCTTCAGGAAGCCCGTAATATGGGAATTGTGCTTGACGATATTCCCGCGAGCAGGGCAAGGCTCACGGAGCTGCGCAACAAAATCAGGGCGCTGGGCAGCGTCAATGTGGATGCCGTTGACGAGTACAGAGAAGTAAGCGAACGCTACGAATATATGAACGGTCAGGTTAAGGATGTTGAGGATTCCAAAGCCGAGCTTGAAAAGCTCATTGATGAGCTTACGGGCAAAATGGCGGAGCAGTTCCGCGAACAGTTCCGTTTAATCAACCTGCATTTCGGCGAAACCTTCAGGGAGCTGTTTGACGGCGGCAAGGCGGAGCTTGTGCTTGACGACCCTTCAGATGTGCTTGAGTGCGACATTAACATAAAGGTTCAGCCGCCCGGCAAAACCGTGCAGAACATAGACCTGCTCTCAGGCGGTGAAAAGGGGCTTTCGGCAATAGCGCTGCTTTTCGCCATTCTCAAAGTCACGCCCGCGCCGTTCTGCATTTTTGACGAGGTTGAGGCGGCGCTTGACGATGTTAATGTTGTTCGCTACGCGAAATATGTGCGCAGTATGACCAAAGACACGCAGTTTATTTTAATCACCCACCGCCGCGGCACCATGGAGGAGGCGGACATCCTCTACGGTGTTACAATGCAGGAAAAAGGCGTTTCGAAAATCCTTGAACTGCACACGGCGGAGATGGCGAAAAAACTCGGTCTTGCTTAATATATTTTATATGCTATAATATTACCGTTAAGCTTTTTCAGTTTAGATTGTTTCAAAGGAGATAAATTATGGATATTCTTGAAGCCAAAAATCTTGTTATCGAAGCGGGTCACAAGCTTGTTGCCGAAGGCCTTATCGCGAGAACATGGGGCAATGTCAGCTGCCGCATAAACAGCGAAACCTTCGTTATCACCCCCAGCGGCAAACCCTACGACGGGCTCACCCCCGACGATATTGTCGAGGTGAGAATTGAAGACCTTTCATACCGCGGCAGCGTCAAACCCTCATCCGAAAAGGGTGTTCACGCCGAGGTTTACAAGGCGCACCCCGAAGCAAATTTTGTTATTCACACCCATCAGAAATACGCGTCCGTAATAAGCGACCTTTCAAAAGGCCTGTGCGATATTGAGGGCGAAGAGGCAGAGCTTATCGGCACGGTGGTTCCCATTGCCGCCTACGGTATGCCCGGCACCGGCAAACTCAAAAAAGGAGGTATTGCCGCTTTGCAGAAATATAACACCAAAGCGATTATTATGGCTCACCACGGCGCGGTATGCTTCGGCGCGGATTATGACGAGGCGTTCAAGGTTACATCCGTGCTTGAAACTCTTTGCGAAAGGGCGATTATAAACCTTTCAAAGAACTTCACCGGCCCCATTGAGACTCTCACCGACCTTTGCAAAGCCGTTCCCGGCAAATTCGGCATTGACCACGAATATGTATGCACGGCGGAGACCGCCTATGACAGCACGCTTGACAGAACAACGGGCCAGATAGTTTTCACCGAAAAGGGCGGAGATGAACCCGTTGCCGTAGCGGAGCTTGACAGCGGCGACGCCATTGAGGGCAGCCTTCCGCTTGAAGCGGATCTTCACAGGTCGGTTTACCGCAAAAATGACAAATACTCCTGCATTATTCACAACATTGACCCCGAAACGGTAGCCGTTTCATGCATAGGCAAAAAACTGCCCCCTCTGCTTGACGATTTTGCGCAGATAGTCGGCACAATGGTTAAATGCACGGGTTACACGGGCGCCCCCAAAGCGCTCAAAAGGCAGAACGCCGTTCTTCTCAGAAACGAGGGCGCGCTGTGCTGCGGCGGCAGCAAATTTGACGCCGAGGCCGTTGATATGATAACAAGCAAAAACGCCCTTACCTACCTTGCGGCCACCGCCATTGAAAAGCCGCATAAAATCAGCGTTATTGACAGTTACATTATGAGAATTGTCTATTCGCTCAAATACTCAAAGCAGGCTGAAAAATAATAAACAACGCAAAAAATAATTACGGACTTGCAGGTGACCGCAAGTCCGTTTGTGTTTACAATAACTCTTTTTATTTGTCAAGCTGTTCAAGCTCGCGGTGAAGCCTCGCGACAGGCAGGCCCACAACATTGAAATAGTCGCCGTTTATGCTCTCAACAAGCACGCAGCCGAGCCCCTGAATGCCGTAAGCGCCGGCTTTGTCAAGCGGTTCGCCGCTTAAAATGTAGCGGTCAATCTGTTCTTCGGTGAGGTCGTAGAATTTGACATCCGTTTTCTGAACAAAAGACCTTTTCTGGTGGTTGTAAAGCACGCACACGCCCGTCATAACAGTGTGGGTTCTGCCCGAAAGCAGTTTAAGCATACGGTAGGCGTCGCCCTCATCCTTCGGCTTGCCCAGAACCTCGCCGTCAACAACAACAATGGTGTCGGCGCCTATTACGCAGGAGTCGGGGCGCTTTTCAAGCACGGCGCGGGCTTTTCTTTCGGCAAGCTCAACCGCGGATTGGGCGGGGTCGGAGCCGGGAGGCACGGTTTCATCCACATCGGAGACAATCTGCTCAAAATTGATGCCGAGGTTTGTCAGAATATCGCGCCTTCTTGAAGACGCGGAAGCAAGAACATAAGAGTAAATCATATTATTAAACGCGGAAAACCGCCCTTTCGTAATATTACCAAATTATTCGGTACTTTAATTATATTACAAGAGCGGTATTTTGTCAAATTGAATATTTTTTTGCGACATTTTATAAATATTTTGTAAGATTTTGCATTTTTTCAGCGGTGACGCTCGCTTTTATATCGGATTTCTCATACATTTCCGGCGTGGTAACTCCGCTGAAAACAAGGGCGCAGGGAATGCCGTGGTTTCTGCCTATGGCAATATCCGTTTCAAGCCTGTCGCCTATAAAAGCGATTTCGTCCGCCCGGCAGCCGAGAAACGCCGTTATGTAATCAACCGTTGCGGTCATGGGCTTGCCCAGCACCTCGGGGCGCCTGCCCGTTGAGGCGGCGAACATCTCAATCATCGAGCCCGTGTCGGGCATATACCCGTCTGCCGTGGGGCAGTTTCTGTCGGGGTGTGTGGCGTAATACAGCGCGCCCGCGTCAAGGAATTTTACCGCGTCCCAAATCTTTTGATAGGTCAGAGTGGTGTCAAAACCGAGCAGCACAATATCAGGGTTTTCGCTTACAAGGTTGAGCCCCGCGTTCTCACAGTCTTTTGTGAGCCGTTCGTTGCCCAGAAGAAAAATCCGTTTGCCCGGATGGTTACGGTTCATATAATCCGTCGCGACCCGGGATGAGATTATTACCCTTTTTTCATCCACGGGGAAGCCCATTGCGGCGAGCTTCGCGCGGCAGACCTCAACATTGTTTGAGGAGTTGTTGGTGAAAAAGTAAAAATCCCTGCCGCTTTCACGGGCGGCGTTGAGAAAATCATCCGAGCCGGGTATAATCGCGCCGTCCAGATAAAATGTGCCGTCCATATCGACTATGAAATATTTTGTTTTGTCAAATACGCCCATA
>ONON01000023.1 GCA_900319455.1 uncultured Eubacteriales bacterium | reverse complement strand
TCTTCCTTGTTCTGCGGCTCTTTTTTTGCGTGAAAACTGCTTCGCACCTCAAAGAGATGAAATTTGTGCATATTTGCGGGTTATGACGATGAGAAATACTTTCCGTATTCCGAAGAGGAATATCTGCAAAGATGTGCGAAGGTCGCTCTTTGAGGCATTACTGTTTTACGAGTGACTGCCCTTCGCGTGCGTTTTTAAGCGTTTTACTCAACAGGTGTATTCTCAACGGTGGGCTGCGCGGGTGCCGCGGCAGGCAGCGTAAACTCCGACGGAGGGGTTACCGGGTCGTCATTTTCAATTACCGGAGCCTGCGTAAAGTCACCTTCGGAACCATTGTCGGTTTTTTTTTGAGTGACTTGCGGCAAATTCCACTTGAAAGACCATCTTGATGATGTGGTTTCTTCGCCGTAGCCGTAGTTATAACCGTAATTGTAGGATTTGCTGTTGTAGTAATAGCCGTCGTCGTAATCGTTGTAGTTGCCGCCGTATGTGGTGGTGTTAGCCTCAGAGAGCATATCGAGGGCGGATTTGTGATTTTGTGTGTCTATTTCGATGTTTGTTGTGCCGTAAATGGATTTTTGCAGCCGCTGTGCCGCTACGGGGTAGTCAACAATCCACACAAACAGGTTGTTGTATGACCAGGTGTTCATTGTAACGCCCTCGCGCAAATCCTCTTCCGGCTCCGTCTGCGATGTCAGAGCGAAATCCATCCATCCGCGTGAGAGCGCCTGGGTGGCGAGCGAAATTATTTCAAGCTTTGAGTAGTCTGTTGAAACAAGCGGCAGAACCTTGTCGCAAAGCGGGGTTATGTCGGAGACGGAAAGGGTTTTTGCCTTGTTGATAAGCGCTTTGATAACGAGCTTCTGACGGTCGGTTCTTTCCACCTCGCCGTCAAGGTGGCGTATTCTTGAGAAAATCAGAGCGTGAGCGCCGTCAAGGTGAACGGAAGAACCGCTTTTGAAATCGTTGAAATGAGTTGTTGAGTTCATAAATTCCGCTTCTTTTTCGGTTACGGGAACATCCACTCCGCCCACAGCGTTGATTGCCTTTGTGAAAGCGGAAAAATTAATGGTAACATAATGGTCTATTTCAATTTTGTAGTTGTTTTGCAGGGTTTCTATAAGGGCCTTGGTTCCTCCCCATGAGTAGGCGTGGTTTGTTTTGTCATAGCGCTCACTGCCGTTAATATCCATATATGAATATGAATCGCGCAAAAATGAGGTCAGAACAATCTGCTTTGTTTTTTTGTTGAGCGAAACAAGCAGCATACTGTCTGAGCGGTGAGAGTCATCGTCATTGTCTTCACCGATCAGCAGAACATTTATGACATTTCTGCTGTGCATTTTTTCGCCGCCGTTGACGGCCCAGGTTTTAAGCAGCTCGTTAAGGCTCGCGGCGTCGGTAACATCATACATAGAGCGGTAGCTTATGTTTTCTTCAACAACATCGTCAAAGGTCGCGTCCGCGTCGCCGCTGAAACCTCCGCCGTAATTTATGCCGTCAAGCACACGGTTGGCGTAAATCATTGCCGTAATAAAAAACAGCACAACAAAGCATGAGAAAATCGCCACGGCAGCTTTAAGGTTGCGGCAGTGGTCTTTTGTAAAAAACGGTTTGAACACCGTGCGAAACCATTTTTTTATGCTCATAGGCTTTTTGCCGGTTTTTAATTCGGTGGAATTGTCTTTTTTCACGGTTTACCCCTTGTATGGAATTACATTACAGAACACAATATATTGGTATTATACACTATTGATTTAAAAAAATAAACCCTTATTTATTAATGTTTAAAATTATTTTATATTTAATGATAAAAAATGATATAAAAAAACCCGCGAAACAGCGTCGCGGGTTATGGATTACTTGTTTATTTCGATTTTGCCGTAAAGTGAGGCGGAAGAGGAATCCGAGAGGGGAGGTCTGTTGTTCGCCTCCGGCTCATATCTGGGAGCTCTTTCTCTGCGGCCGCGGTAGTTATCGTTCCTGCCGCCGCGGCGGTTCCTGTTGTATCCGCCGCCGTTAGTGGGCTTGAAACCCTCCTCAAGAGTTATAACAACCTTGCGCCCGTCATCACTGCCGACGGAGTGGGATGAAACACCCTCAATTTCCTGAATGGTAGTGTGAATAATTCTGCGCTCATAGGGGTTCATGGGGTCAAGCACAACATTTCTGCCGTATTTTTTAACTTTCGCGGCGTTTTTGCGGGCCAGCGCGCGAAGGGTGTTTTCTCTTTTTTCACGGTAGTCGCCTATGTTGAGTGATACTCTTGTGTAACCTTCGCTGCCTTTGTTGACAACAAGGCGAACAAGGTACTGAATAGCGTCAAGGGTTTCGCCTCTGCGCCCGATTACCGAGCCGTAATCATCGCCGCAGTCAAGGGTGATTTTAAGCTCGTCGTCGGCTTCCTCAAATGAGATTGCGGGGTTTTCAACGCCGAGGCTTGTGAGAATGGCGCAAATGTAATTTTCAACATTTGAATAAGGGGATTCATCATACCAGGCTTTCGCGGTGAATTTAGCGGGTGAACCGCCGAAAAGACCGAGCACCTTTTTCTTTTCTTCTTCAACGCCGATTATTTCGGTCTGCACATCCGCGTTTTCGGGAGCGCAGAGCGCTTTTTTCGCGGCTTCAACCGCTTCCTGTGCGGACGCGGCGCTTGCCGTAGCTTCTTTAATCAAAATGTGTCACCACCTATAATATTGACGCCGGTTACGCGTCTTTGTTCTTGATTTCACTCAGCCGCTTGATGTAGTTTTCTTTTGAGCGGCGTGTTACCGTTTCATCAACCATATCTCTCGCGATAAGTTTTGAGGGGCTGTAAAGGATGCCCGTGATTATCATTGTAATAAATGAGAAGATGTTTGAAGCAATCCAGTAAAGGCCTATGCCGGCGGGGAACTGGAATGTGAGATAAAGTGAGAATAACGGCATAAACAGCATCATACAGCCCATTGAGGCAAAGTTGGTTGAGGGGTTCTGCTTTTTGGACCTTGCCATGGAATAAATACTTGAAGCCATTGAGCTGATAAAAGCAAGGGCGGGAATTATCCAGAGAATGTTGAAATTGTGCATATCGGGTATTGAGCCGAGCGATATGCCGCAGAATGTGAAGTTGAAGTTTTCGATTTTTTCATAAACCGCTTCGCTTACGCCTGCAACGCCTTTCAACTCGCTTATGTGCTCAATAATGTAGAGTTCCACAAATCTCACCCTTGAGCCGGCGTCGCCCATAAGAGCCGTTGCCTTTTCGCTCAGGGCGGATATCGCGTCGGAATTGATGAGAAGGGCGTATTTGAGCGGGTGGTAAATAACGCCTATAAGGCCGTAGATAATGGGAAGCTGAAT
>ONON01000256.1 GCA_900319455.1 uncultured Eubacteriales bacterium | reverse complement strand
GGCGGAGTTTTTTCTTGCATTTTTCTGTATGCGGAATTATAATCTTCAACAGACAAAATCCGGGGGTGATATAAATGAGTGAGAGCGGCAGTGTCAAAATTCCGTTGCTTACGCGCGACAGGAGCTTTTACATTTCGCTTTTTGCGCTCGCTGTTCCCGTGGCACTGCAAAATCTCATAACCTTCGCCGTCAATTTCGCCGACAATCTTATGGTAAGCTCGCTGGGCGATTCGGCTGTTTCCGGCGTGTATATGGGCAACCAGATTCAGACTTTTCTGCAGATGTTTTCGGGCGGCGTTGAGGGCGCAATTCTCGTTCTCTCCGCTCAATACTGGGGCAAAGCCGACAAAGAAAGTATAAAGCGCATTGTGTCAATCGGCACGCATTTCTCGCTTTTGTTCGGGCTTGTTCTTACTGCCGTGTGCGCCCTGCTGCCGGCTCCCGTAATCGGAATATTCACTCGCGATGCGCAGGTTATTGCCGACGGAGCGGCTTACCTGCGGATTGTCTGCTTTTCATACGCGTTTTTCTGCCTTACGCAGGCGCTCATTGCCGCAATGAGAAGCGTTGAGGCGGCAAATATAGGAATGATTGTTTCGGGCATTTCGCTTTTTATCAACATCGGGCTGAACTACGCGCTGATTTTCGGCAAACTCGGTCTGCCCGCACTCGGAATAAAAGGAGCGGCGCTGGCAACGCTCATTTCACGCGTTGCCGAAACGGGCATTATTGTTTTTTATGTTTTCAGAACAGATAAAAAACTGTGCCTTGTGCCGGGTGATTTTCTCAAAACAGACGCTCTGCTGAGAAAGGATTTCATCCGCTACGGTCTGCCGATTATCGGCGGCAATGTTGTGTGGAGCGTAAATCTTATGGGCAACTCGATTATTCTCGGCAGATTCAATCAATCTGTTATAGCGGCGGCAAGCGTCGCGAACAACCTGAATTCGCTTGCCTATGTGGCGGTAAACGGCATGTCGTCGGCTGTGGGAATAATCACGGGCAAGACGGTAGGCGCGGGCAAAACGCGGCTTATGAAAGAATACGCGAAAACCACTCAGATTCTTTTCTTCGGCATAGGTCTGCTGACGGGGCTTCTGCTGTTTTTGCTGAGAGTACCGTTCATTTCGCTTTATTCCGGCCTTACCTCCGAGGCTGCGGGCTTCGCAAAACAGTTCTGCACAGTGCTTTCGGTAACAATAATCGGCACCTGTTACCAGGCGGCGTGCCTGTTCGGGCTTGTGAAATCCGGCGGCGATATAGGTTTTGTTTTTAAGAATGATACAATTTTCGTCTTCGGCGTTGTTTTGCCTTCCGCTGTAATCGCTTTACACTTTGGCGCGCCGGCATGGGTTGTTTTTGCCTGCCTTAAATGCGATCAGATTCTGAAATGCGTTGTTGCCGTGTTTAAAATAAACAGTTTTAACTGGATGAAAAATCTTACAAGAGAAAAGCGGTAACGGCACACGCCGCCTTCGTTAAATATCATAACGCCGACCTTTTCACAGGCGCAAATTATGGGCGAATTAATAATTGATTTTTCATATCCGTTATTGTATATTAGTAAAGATTTTTGAATAAAAAACCACCGATTAACAGGCGAAAGGATTGGTATATACGGCAACAGTCAGACCTTTTAAAGCTGTGCGCCCTCTGCCCGAATACGCGGGTATGGTAGCGGAGCTCCCCTATGATGTTATGAACCGCGATGAGGCCTTTGAAACGGCAAAGGGCAACCCTTACTCATTTCTTCATGTTGACAAGGCGGAGATTGATTTTCCGCCCGAAACAGACCCGTACTCCGAGGCAATCTACGAAAAGGCGGCTTCCGCTTTGGCGGCGCTTGAAACAAACGGCGTGTGCAGGCAGGATGAAAAGCCCGGCTACTACATATACCGCCAGATTATGAACGGCAGAAGCCAGACCGGCATTGTCGGCTGCGTTTCAATTGATGACTATATCAACAATATTGTCAAAAAACACGAGCTGACCCACGCCGACAAAGAGGCGGACCGCATTCATCATGTTGACACCTGCGACGCGAACACAGGCCCCATTTTTCTTACATACCGCAGGAATGAGGAAATTGCCGCCTTTGTTGAAAAATATAAAAAAGAAAACTCACCCGTGTGCGATTTTATAACCGATCAAAGGGTGCGCAACACGGTGTGGGTTGTTGATGATGACGAAGCGATTGCAAATCTTACAAACCGTTTCGGCAATGTTGAAAGCCTGTATATAGCCGACGGGCATCACAGAGCGGCGTCCGCCATAAAAGTCGGCAGGCTTCGCAGGCAGCAGAACCCCGGTTTTACGGGTGATGAGGAGTTCAATTACTTTTTAGCCGTTCTTTTCAGCAGTGATGAGCTTGCGATTATGGATTATAACCGGGTTATCAACACACTTAACGGAAGCACTTCCGCGGAGTTTATTGAGAAAATAAGCGAAAAGTTCACGGTTGAACCCGCGAAAAACTCGCCTTACCGTCCCGAAGCGCCGCACACATTCGGAATGTATTTGGAGGGCAGGTGGTACAAGGTTACGGCAAAACCGGGCACCTACAACGCCGACGACCCTGTTGACTCGCTGGATGTTTCGATTCTGCAGGAAAACCTCATAGACCCTGTTCTCGGCATTAAGGATTTGAGAAACGACAAGCGCATTGATTTTGTCGGCGGCATAAGAGGGCTCAAAGAGCTTGAGCGCAGGGCAAATACGGATATGTGCCTTGCCTTCGCGATGCACCCCGTAACGCTTGATGAGCTTATGGCTGTTTCCGACGCGGGCAGGCTGATGCCGCCCAAATCAACCTGGTTTGAGCCCAAACTTTTAAGCGGCCTGTTTATTCACAAGCTTAAATAACGGAGATGAAAAAGATGAGCAGTTTTAAACCGCTTTATCCGGATGTAAAGCTCAGCGCTCTTATTGTCAGCGACACTCATATTGACTGTAAGCATCCCTTGCCCGCTTTGCCCAAATATTGGCTGAGAAGCGCCGCGAAGGATGCCGAAAAATCGTCGCGCAGGCAGGACACCTTCATAACCGTGGGCGACACAACCTCCCGGGGGAGTGATAAAAACTGGCAAATGGTCGCTCAGGCTCTCAAAAAAAGAAACCCCGCGAACAATATGATTTTCGCAATAGGCAATCACGATTGCTGGGGCGACAGCGGCTTTGACGCGGCGGTTGAGAATTTTTACGCTTTCAGCAAACAAATTACGGGCAACAGGCGTGAAAAGCCTTATTTTGCCCACATAATAAATGGTTATCATTTTGTGTTTCTCGGCACCGATTCCGACGCGGGCTGCGAGGCTCAGATAAGCGATGAGCAGATGTCGTGGTTTGCCTCCGAGATGGAAAAGGCCGGAGCAAGCGGAAAACCCGTTTTTGTTTTCTGCCACCAGAGCTTAAACGGCAGGCACGGCCTGCCCCGCACCTGGTCAAGGGAAGAAAAACCCGACCGCGACCCGGCGGAGGGCGGAATAGGTGAGCGCAGCGAAGAGGTAGCGGCAATTCTTAAAAAATACAAAAATGTTTTTTATTTCAGCGGCCACTCCCATATGGGGCTTTGCGGTCAGAAAAAAGCGGCGGCTGAGGGCTATTCGAGCTTTGAATATGAAGACGGCGTGTGGTTAATCAACCTGCCCAGCCTTGCCTGCGGCAATCACCATGGCGAGGTCAACACAATGGGCATGGGCGTCGTGCTTGAGGTTTATGACGGCAAAGTCGTTATCCGTCCGCGTTTTACCTCCACACACAGGTGGAACAAAAGCGT